>JAJFMK010000280.1 GCA_021772215.1 Chlamydiota bacterium
CCCAGCGAGTGTGAGCGATGGCGAGGTCGAGCTTTAAATTTTTTCTTTCGAGATCCTTTTCCAGCTGGGCAATCTTCCCAGCCTCCTTTATAGAGTCGATCTTCCCCTTATGGATCCCGGCGATCCCGGCCGAGTCGTAGCCGCGATACTCTAAGCGCTTAAGCCCTGCTATCGCAACATCTACAGCCTCTTTGGGGCCTACATAGCCAAAAATCCCACACATTAGCGCCCAATCGCCTCACGAATCTTCTCGGCGATCCGCTCTGCCAACTCTGTCACATTTTTCTGATTCTGCCCCTCCACCATCACACGGCAGAGCGGCTCAGTGCCGGAATAGCGAACAAAGACGCGCCCATCATCTTTTAAGATCCCTTTGACTTTTTCGATCTCTTTGGTCACCTCTTCAAGATCCTCTAGCGGCGGCTTCGAAGAGACGGGGACATTAATGCAGATCTGTGGAAAACGCTGAACAAAGGCGGTCAGGTCAGATAACCTAGAATCGGTCTCGATCATGATCCTCAATACCTGCAGAGCACTCACCAATCCATCACCTGTAGTATTGTGCTCTAAAAAGATCAGATGGCCGCTCTGCTCTCCACCCAAGTTTGAGTTATGGTTTAGCATCTCCTGAATGACGTTGCGGTCACCTACAGCCGACTGGACAACTGTAATACCCAGCTGCTCCATCGCCTTGATGAAGCCCAAGTTACTCATCTGCGTCGTTACAACGGTCTTGTTGGCCAGCTCACCGCGCTGCATCATATCTCTGGCCGCTATCGCCAAAAGGGTATCCCCCTCAACGATCTGCGCATTCTCATCAACCATCACAACACGGTCGCCATCACCATCGAGCGCAATCCCCACGTCCGCGCGATGGTCGATCACCCCTTTTTGAATCGTCTGTGGATGGAGCGATCCGACATCTTTATTGATGTTGAGACCATTCGGTTGATCGCCATAGACAAAGACCTCGGCGTCCAGCTCCCGAAAGACCAGCGGCGCTACCTTATAGCCCGCCCCATTCGCACAATCCAACACAATCTTCAGAGGCCGCAGTGTCCTTCGCTTCGGAAATGTCGCCTTCAAAAACTCGATGTAGCGTCCATTGGCATCATCGAGCTTTCTATTTCTACCAATCTCCGCATCGCTCGGCAGCGCATCGCTAAAGTCACCCTTTCGAACAAGCGCCTCTACCTCTCTTTCCCACTCATCGGGAAACTTATACCCTTCCGAATTGAAGAACTTGATGCCGTTATCATGATAGGGATTATGCGAAGCGCTGATCACAACGCCTGCATCGGCGCGGTAGGCTCGCGTAATAAAGCCCACGCCAGGCGTCGGAAAAGGCCCTACCATCAGCGTATCCACGCCCATCGAGCAGAGCCCAGAAATCAATCCATTTTCAAACATGTAACAGGAAAGGCGTGTATCCTTTCCAATCACCACCCGCGGCCTTGAGTGGTCCCGCCGGAAGATCTTGCCTGCCGCCCGTCCCAATGCCATCGCCACCTCGACGGTCATCGGCCAGTGGTTAGCTCGTCCCCTCACTCCATCGGTCCCAAAGACCCTATCCTTAGTCGTCGCACTCATGAGTGCCAGATTGTAGGCGATCGCCAATTAGATTATCAAGGAGATAGGTCGAAAATTGGGTTTAGAGATCTTTAGACCGTGGGGGAATAGAAGGTCCAAATTTTACATCGACAACGGGCTCTTCTTCTACCGCTTTCCCTTTAGATGATAAGAGAAGGCTCACTCCCCTTCCGATACAGGACAAAAATGACCGAACCGCTGCAGCTCCTGGCAGTTTTGCAAGAAACTTTACAAATACCGCTGCCTTACTAATACCCTTTTTCCCTGTAGCTTCTGCCGCTTTCGTCTCTGTTGCTTTTCCAGTCTCTACTGCAGGTTTAACACTTTGTTTGGGTGACAGCGTATATTCAATTCCACCCTGCTTCATCAAATCAGCATGCAGATGTTCGAATTTTACTTCTGGGTCTTCGAGAGCTTTAATATAGTATTCCAGATCCTTTGGCTCCCCTATCTGAGCTGCCATCTCTTTTGCTGCTGCGGCATCATTTTCAACCTTATTGCCTCCAGCACCTTCATGATCAAAACCTGGTGAAGAGGCGGATTCCACAGACGTAATATTCATTTTTTCCACCCCTCTATGATTCTTCCGTTTTGACTTAAGCTTTTCTCAATTCGCTCATTAAATCATTTAAATTCTGTACAGCGCTATTGTAGTCAGCCTCATTACCAGAAAAGACCTTCTCCTTGTAGCTCTCAGATAGCCTTGTCATTGCCTTTTGAAACCCCTCGAGAGTTTTTAACAGCTCTCCCTTATCTATGCCTTCAAGTGATTTCTCGCGATTTTCAGGATTTATAAGTTCGAAGAAGTCTTTGATACCCTCACTATGATTCTCCAAAAGATTTATGTTTTCGGTAGCGAGGTAACCTTTATTCTTACTTCTGGTTGCATCATAAGCCTCAATCCCAAAATTAAGCACCTTTCCTAATTCACCCATGTAGTGAAACCGACCCTTGGGACCAGCTTGACCTAGTAGCTCAGGTGTAAACTTTTTTTTGAGCGATTTATTATTTTCCTTCACATGTTTAGCTATACTAGAGACAGCCGTTTCAAGATGATCTCGAATATTCCATTGAGCAATCCATCCACTAGTACGTTTGGTTTTGGTTTCAGCAGCTTTTTGCCAGCTCTTCAGATTATCCATTAATGCCTCCGGAACGGCAGATTCAAAAGTAGGAAGCTCTAGGCTAACGTCAGCAGTTCGTTTTTGAATCTTAGGTTCGATCTCATAATTTTCACCTAGAACCATTGATTCAGGGTCGTTGCAAACAGTCTTTAATGCGGCCAGCGCATTACTCCTCGCTTGCTCTGTTGTACCTTTAACGCTTATTATAAGATCCTCAAGAACCGATATTTTGGTTGGAAAATCTCCATCTGAGCTAATCCCA
Organism: Chlamydiota bacterium; assembly: GCA_021772215.1. GTDB lineage: Bacteria > Chlamydiota > Chlamydiia > Chlamydiales > JAJFMK01 > JAJFMK01. The sequence continues at coordinate 2,977 of JAJFMK010000280.1, forward strand.
AGTGAACCCACAAGATCATTTAGTTTGCTAAGATTTTGATACAGTTCTTCAAGTTCTTCATCCGCTGGATTCGGATTTTTTGTGACAAAGTCTCTAATCGCATTGTATCCATTCGCAGCTTGGGCATAAGCGTCTGAGTCAATTCTTGCTAATCGATTAATTAAGTTAGCTTCTTCATCAATTCCAATTCCTTCTGCTTTCATTCTTGATTGCAGATCTTCTTTAATTTCACTGAAACGCTTTGACATGGGATCATATTTGGAGATGCCTTTTCTACTGGAGAGAACAATATCTTTTTCCCCAAAAAGGTTTTTTAGGAGATCAGCAGCATCAGTCACTTCAGCCTTCTCATAAACGATATCCTGCATTTCGGCAGGTGCAGCTACATCTTTCGTAAGGTTTTCACCTGGAATTTCTATCTTTAAGTTGTCTGGTAGTAACGCATTGAAATTCTTAATTTCTCTCGAAATATCGCCCAACTTTTTCCCCTCTTCTGCAAAGACGGTAAGTTGTGCAACCAAAAAGAGAAACTCCGGATCAGTTTGTTTTATTCCTCGTAATTGACCACTTAATTCTGAAAAGTGCAGACAAAATTTATTTAAGTCTCTATTTTCTATATCATTTTTCAAGTTACCATGTTCTCGAGCCCACTTTTTTTCCAACGGCGACGAGACTGCCTTTGGTAAAACCGCCATCCCCTCAATTGTTCTCATCTCGCCTGGCTCGCTTTTAGATTTGCTCCTTTCGCTTTGAACCTCCTTTTCCACCACCTCACCTTTCTTATCAGCGATAAAGTTACATAGAAAAGTAGTTGCCTTGTTAACTAACTGCCTTCCGAGTTTGGTATCTACAAGAAAAGACCAGCTCTCTTTATCGCCAACTAACCGTTCCCTTACGGTTTGGTCAGATCTCTCAAATATACTCTTAGCTGCTTGAAATAGCTTATTTAATCCCCAAGACCTTGGCTCGTTATATTGGAGGGGTTTAATATACTGAAATGCGGTGTTTTTGAGATTGGCTTTTGCCCCCTGTCTTTCCAGGGGAGGAGGAGTCTTGACTTCAACCTTAGTCTCTTCTGCTTCTTTCGTTGGAGGAAGGTCTTTTTTAAATTCGCTACTCGCCCGATTCAATGTCTCTAACTCATCAGACTTTGCTGGATTGAAGGATTGCATCACCGCATCTAATTCATCTAAATCTGACGCTGTGGCTTTAGAGACTGAGTGAGTGTCCCCCAACTGCCCAGTCAGCTGTTCCAGGATATCATCTATTTCAGCCTCTACTGTTTGTGCAGGGGGCGCCTCTGCCGTTTCTGAGGGCTCAGGAGCACCGATTCCTTCAGCTACGATAAAACCTTCAAGACTGTCACAGAGCTCTCTTCCTACACCTAACACCATATCCGTATCAGCGCTATCCATCTTTGACTTGGCATCGGCTAGATTGGCCGGAGTCGGAGAAACATCTTTTCCTATAGGTTCGCCATGCTCTGGGGAAATACCACCATGTACGGTCGTCATTTTAGCCTCCCTTACCCGCTAGGGTGATAACAGTTTCAATCTGCTTGAGCGCCTCGCTGTAGGATTCGTCGAGGTTCTCTTTAAAGAGATCTTTTGTTTTTGTCAGAAGTTCAGAAGCCTCTTTAATGCGATCGGTGGTTATGTAGAGCCTTGCCAAGGTAATGAGAGGGGCGATGTCGTTTGGATCGAGGGAAATGGAGACTTCCAGAAGCGGAATTGCCTCTTGGTTACGCTCTTCGAGGATGGAGGCGAGTGCCATCAGGTGCCAAAAGCGTGAGTTGGAGGAGTAGAGGAGTGTGAGAAGTGAAAAGAGTTTATAGGCAGCTGCTGGTTGGTTGGTTTGAATGAAGGCGACACCTAGATTGCTGACAGCGATCAGCTCCTCAGATGTAACCTTAAAAAGCTTTAGGAAGTTAACCTCTTCAAAAAGAGAGAAGAAACTTTGGTCAGAATTGATGAATCCTTCAATGGCCTCTGGGGATTTTAACTTCACCGCAAAAGATTGAATCTGCTTTTGCTCCGGCTCAGAAATTAAATCGAGATGATCATCTAATAGCAAAACCATCACCTCGTTCATCAGCTTAGCGTGCTCATCGTCAGCAAGCTCTTTTTCTGTCTCCATGATCTCCTGTTCAATGAGTGTCTCAACACTCACCATCTCACCGGCACGCGCTTCGATCTCACTACGTCTTGCTTCGACAATCTGAACGGCCAGCTC
>JAJFMK010000029.1 GCA_021772215.1 Chlamydiota bacterium
AGGCGCTCTATTCAAACCGTGAGCTCTGGATGGAGTATGTGATCCACAACATTGCCTCTATGGGCAATTTCTCCACCGATCGCTCCGTCCACGACTACGCGACAAACATCTGGAAGGTGAACCCAAAGCCGATCGACCCAACGATCCTAGAGCAGGTGCGCCAAGAGTACCTCGAACATGACCGCTGCCGAGTGCCTTAACTGATAGGAGTTTTTTTTCTTTCTCTGAAACTGACCGCTCTAAATTCTCTTCACGAACAGCTCCCAACCATTTTCCTGTGCGATAAAGCCTGCCGCCTGTAGGAGGGGATGTCTCAAGTGATGAAGGAGCAGCTTATGATAGGGTTATAAAATCTCCTGTTCATCAACGCTCTCTTCATGAACCGTTTCGAAGCGAGGGCGAGGGTAACCGGCAAATCCCCATTCAGATAGAAGTTCGTTATATCTACCATCCTCTTGCATCTTTTGGAGATGCTTGTTGAAGGTTTCGATGAGCGCCTTACCTCTAGCGTCGATTCTGGAGACCAACTTGATCCCCCCTTTCGTCAGGCTGGGACTTTGGATCTGAAAGAGGCCAAGGTAGCGGCTATCTATATGAACATAGGCGGGTAGAGCGTCGATAATTAGAGCGTCGATGCGACCTGTAGCGAGCTTATCGAGGCCGACGTAGAAGTTCTTAAAGAGCTGTACATCGAGATTAGGGTAGCGGTAGAGAAGGGTTAGGATAGAGGAGTCATCTTCGATGCCGATGTTCTTTCCTTCGAGACTCTCCGGGCTCATCTGAGGAGCGCCTTTTGGCAAAACAAGTACGGGACCTAAAGCAAAATAGGGCTGTGAGAAACCGAAGTTTTGCAACGAATTAGGAGGGCGTTGAATAACTGGCATTAAGATACCATCGTAGTGCCCCTGGGTTAGCCCTCCTAGGAGTCTGCCCGATGAGGCCCGCTCAATTCTCACCTCAAATTCTGCCTCAGCTGCAATCTCACGGATCAGCTCATCCGAGAAGGCGGCGAGGAGATCCTCTTTGCCAAAGTCGTTTAGCTCATCCCAGTCGGGATCGAAGGCGATCACATAGCTAAGCCCTCGAACTTTACTATCCTCATTTTGCAAAAAGGTGAGCAAAAAGAGGGTGAAAGCAATAATGAGACCAACCCTAACCCATTTACTGCGGAAAAATGCTCTGAATAGATTCGAATTGGCCATAAGGTGTGACTTGGTGTACCATCATAACTACAAAAGACTAGAATACTATGGAACAGTACATCTTGGCAAACTTTGGTGGCCCTCGAAATCTTGATGAGATTGAGGAGTTCCTATGCGAGCTATTGACCGATCAAGATGTGGTCCGCAGTGATTTGCACCCCTTTTTTCATCGCCTCCTCTTTCGTAAGATTGCAAAAAAGCGGGCTCCCAAGGTGGCTAAAGATTATCAGAAGATAGGAGGCCGCTCGCCGATCTTTGAGGATACGGAAGCCTTGGCGAAGGCGTTAGAGGAAAAGCTCGGCAGTGTCGTGGTTCCTTTTCACCGCTACCTTCCCAAAACACACCCCAAATTTTTGGCAAAGGTCCAATCCTATGGGGATGTGAATTGGACCGTCTTTCCTCTCTTTCCGCAATTTTCCTACGCCACCAGCGGCAGCTGCGCCCGTTTTTTTGCCGATAACCTTCCCAAAGAGCTGCCCAAAAAACTTCGCTGGATCCGCTCCTATGCATCACACCCAGATTTTATCCGTCTGCATGTCAATAAGATAGCCAGATTTTTAGAAGAGAGAGAGATCCCTCACCAGGACTGTTCTCTCCTCTTTTCCGCCCACGGTGTACCGCAAAAATTTATCGAGTCGGGAGATCTCTATGCCCATGAGTGTCAACGCTCCTTCGAAGAGATTATGAAGCAGTTTCCCAATTGTGAGGGGAGGCTCTCCTATCAGTCGATTTTTGGCAAAGAGGTCTGGCTCAAGCCCTATACAGAAGAGGTCTGTAAAGATGTGAAAGCTTGGGCTAAAAAGCATGTGGTGGTGATCCCGATCAGCTTCACCTCCGACCATATTGAGACGCTCTTTGAGATTGAGTATCTTTACCTTCCCCTCATTCGTGACCAGGGGTTTGAGGCGTACCGCCTCGACAGCCTCACCATCGACCAGCCCTGGCTTGAGACGATTGAGGCGATTCTCGGCAGGCGCGATTACGTGGCCAATCAGATGCTGATCCGCCCGCCCGGCTGCAAGACCCGCTGCCCAGCGTGTAAGAAACGTTGCTCTAGATAAATATATCCCTATCCACTACCTTGCGGCTCAAAGGGGGGTGGTATAAATGGCATATATGTCCGATATTGGACTCGAAAGCCGACTGCAGAGTGGTCGCTATCGCTTAAAGATGGATCGTGTAGCTGCTGTGATCTTAGGCGGTGGGCAGGGATCTCGCCTCTTCCCCTTGACGAGTATGCGCCCCAAGCCGGCTGTCCAGTTTGGAGGGCGCTATCGTCTGATCGATGTGCCAATCTCTAACGCTCTGAACTGCAACATCAACAAGATCTTTGTCTTAACGCAGTTTCTCTCGACAAGACTTCATCAATACCTCTTTCAAGCCTACTCTAACCTAAATAGCAACAACAGCTTCATCGATATCTTGGGCGTCGAGCAAAAGAGGGGTAGCGAAGGTTGGTACCAGGGGACGGCGGATGCTGTGCGGCAAAACATTCCCTATTTAGAGGAGTGTCCTGTTGACTACTTTTTGATTCTCTCAGGCGATCAGCTCTACAACATGGACTACCATGATCTTCTTATGATGGCGTATGAGACCAATGCGGACACTTTAGTCGCCTCTTTAGCTGTCGATAGAAATCAAGCGAGTCGTATGGGGCTATTAAAGGTGAACTCTAGAAATCAGATCGTCAACTTTTGCGAAAAGCCCAAAGATCCGATCCTACTCGACGCGATGAAAAGCCCCAAAGAGATGCTCGAGCGTTTTCAAAGAAGCCAAGGGGGAGCCAAGGAGTGGCTCGGCTCCATGGGCATCTACCTTTTCAAAAAGGAGTTTCTCCTAGACCTCCTCAAAGAGGATGAGCGCGAAGATTTTGGTAAACATCTCCTCCCAACATGCGTTGAAAAGGGAAGCGCCTACGTCTATCCCTTTGATGGCTACTGGGAAGATATTGGAACGATAGAATCCTTTTTTGAGGCCAACTTGGCACTCACAAGAGAGAATCCCCAGTTTCGCTGTCACATCGAAGAGAATCCTATCTATAGCTGCCCTTTAAGACTTCCCGGACCTAAAATCGCGCGCGCTGAGATTGAAAACAGCATATTGTGTGGTGGATCGATCGTCGAAGCTCAAAGCCTCTCCAGCTCCATTTTAGGACCACGCAGCATTGTCAAACGAGGGACAAAGATTGAGCGCAGCTATATTATGGGGGGCGATTACTACACTCACCCTGTTCGTAAGAACACTCAGCAGATTGGCGAAGACTGTCTCATCAAAAACTGCATCATCGACCAAAATGTGCGCATCGGAGATGGTGTCGTTCTCACCAATCAACAAAATCTCCAAAATTTTGATAGTGATCGGCTTTTTGTTCGCGACGGGATCATTGTCATCCCTAAGGATGTACACCTACCCGAGGGCTTCTCCTTCTAAAAACATCAGGTTGATTTAGCAAGAGAAATTAGACCTAATTTCATAACTGTTCTTGGATCGATTTTAATCGCTTTTTAATATTGTCCCAGCGCTGATCAGCTCCCCGAAGTTGTATGGAAACCTTCATCGGCCTACCCGTTGAATTTACATTGTTGAGTGAATAATTAATTTGTCGCAGATCGTCCACAATTTTTACCCACATGTCCGCTAACCTTTGACAACTTGTTCGTGCAGGAGTTAAAACGGTGCGTGTACCTTCCAAAAATGCCTGAAATCTATGAATGCTGGCGAGGGATAGATTATTTTTAGCGAGCTCTTCTGCTTCTGCATCAATTTTGGCCCAATTATCGTAATAACGAGACCTCTCTTGAAAGGCAACTTTTGCTGTGCATATATATTTGACACTGGCCGTAGTTATTCCAACTGCTGCAACCGTGCCTATCACAATAGGGTGTGGTAGAGCAGCCGCAGCTCCGGCAGTGGCAGAGGCTGTAGTAGCTAGTGTATTTGTGAAACCTTCGCTAGAGGCAATCATGTTAGCTTCATAAAGCTCCCGGATTTTTTTTCCTTCTGTCTCTAAAGCCGTGATCTCATTTTGTAATTTTGAAACAGCCTTTGTTCGAGAACTCTCTAATTTTTTATATTTTATGATAATAGTATTTAATTTATTTAAGTCGTCTTGAATATCTATGAAAAATTGTTTAACTTTATTCACTAAATCCGTCGTCAATCCCTTTTCACGTATGGCACTCTCTAATAATTCTTCGATTCCCTCTTTAACTTCATCTGTAACAATGCTGCTACCATTAAGGGCAGGGAAAATAACTCCAATTACCTCTTTAACATCATCGATATAGGAAAAAAGAGCTTCAGCTCTTCCACACATCAGATCATCTATCTTCTTATCTCTAAAAAACTCGCAGTGTTCTCGCATGCTTGATAGAAGCTGTACTGCTGATTTATCACTACCAATATTGCTCCCAAACCTCATTTTCACAATCGTTAGATCTGTAGGTGTGAGATGTATTCCATGGTCTACAAATTTTTGAATGAGACCCAGATGTTTTTGGTCGAGCCCTTCAAAATATTCTGCCGGATTTTGTTCCATTGCTTTTGGAGGCAAAAGACTTTCGAAAAGTACTTCCGTATAAAGAGGATAATCCCTGCCTGAGGTACTACTTGTTGCCATAATTAAACCTCCTAACTCAAATTACCTAAATTTTCGGCTGTACGCTGCCAAGCAGCTCCAGCCAATCTTAATGAAAGAGCGCTACTGCGATCCAACGCTTTATGCGTCTTTTCTTGGTAGGTTTGCATCGAATGCACACCCCTTTGAAGAGCTGAATGTTGATTTGTTAATTTTGCAATTAATTGATCTAATTGGCGATCCATTTGCTGAAGCCTATCTCGTGCCTCACTTGCTTTCTGTTTTTTTTTCGTGACTCTTTCATTTTCCTTTTTTGCCTTTTCTTTAGCATCGTAGCCCCAATTTTTATCTTTTCGAAGCTTATCGCAAGCACTTGGGCCCGCACCACAGCCCTCAGCAATAGCCGTTCCAATCCCTAGGGTGAGAATGCCTAAAAATACTTGACCTGTTACCTGCCCTGGATAATTTTTGTCAAAATCTTTAATTTTTTGCTCAGCT
>JAJFMK010000281.1 GCA_021772215.1 Chlamydiota bacterium
TGGCACCATCGCCAAAAGATGGGTCTGGATCGGTGATGTGACGACAGCAGGGCAGAGTCTCTTTACGATGTATGACTTAGCAACTGTCTGGGTCACGGCCAATTTGGAAGAGACGAAGATGGAGCACATCAAACTGGGCGATATCGTCGATATCCATGTTGACGCCTATCCAAACCTCACCTTCCATGGCAAGATCTTCACTATCAAAGGCGCCGCTGCCTCGCAGTTCTCGCTCGTACCACAAAACAACGCCACCGGCAACTACACCAAGGTGGCTCAGCGCATTCCCATCAAGATCACCATCGAGCCGCCCGAAGATTTCCCTAAAAATCGGCCGCTCTACCTCTTTCCGGGGATGAATACAGAGGTTACCATTCGAGTCACAAAATGAGTTGGAGCTGTCCCTATCTCTATAGAAGTGAAAGCCGACTCTGCAACTGGTGCATCGTCTTTACACTGACGCTCGCGAGCATGAGCGTCATCACCGATCTCTTAGTTTCCGTCATCTTGCAAAGTGAGATGCAGGGCTACCTAGCCGTCGACGAGACAAGGGCAATGTGGCTCGGCAAGATCTTCTTCTTTATGGCGGCCATTGCCCCTCTCTATGCCACTCGCCTCGCCTTCAACTTCGGCTTTAAGCGCACCCTGTTAGTTGGATTGATGATCTTTTGGTTTGGTTCAATCGGCTCCGGCTTTGCCACAAATTATTGGGAGATGTTTGTGATGCGCCTCCTCTCAGGCCTCGGCGGCGGCGTGGTGATGGCGGCAAGCCTCAGCTATCTCCCGAGAGCCTTGTCAAAAGAGATGCTAAACAGTGCACTTGTTGTCTACTCCAACGGCTTCTTTGGCCTCGGTATCGCTGCTGGCTGTCTGATCGGCGGCATCATCGGCCAAAGCTACCACTGGAAGATGGCCTTTTTAATGAATATCCACCTCGCCATCCCGAATCTGCTTCTTCTGCTTCTGCTCCTCCCCGAGACAGATCGCATTAAAAGGCCCCCTTTCGACTACTTTAGCTTCTTCTCTTTAACAACAGCGCTCTTTCTCCTGCTCGTCGTCGTTGTCGAGGCAAAAAATCCCGCTACAACCAGTGGCTGGTACTCTCCTTTCATCCAGATCTGCCTAATTGGTTCAGGATTGGCTTTCTCGCTCTTCTTCTTTTCTATTTTCAACCGAAAATACCCACTCATAGAGCCCTCTCTCTTTCGACAGATGCGCTTTTCAATCGCTTGTCTGGGTATGGTCGTGGTTGGCATGCAGATCTTCGGCATCGCCCTCGTCTCTGTTGGCGTCTATGAGACGATCTACCTCTACCAAAGAGATACCATTGGCTACCTTCTCTCCTCTGTCGGCTTTATCTTCTGCATCTTTGGTGCGATTCCGACGCTCCTAGCTAACAAAATCGCCCCTCGCTACTTTATCTTCACAGGACTTCTCCTGATTATCGCCAGCAACTTCATGCATCAGCAGATCACTATTCAGAGCAGCATCTGGCAGCAGCTCTTCCTACAGAACTTACGCTCCGTCGGCATCGCAATCCTGATCGGCCCCTTCACTGCACTTGCCTTTAGCAGCCTCCCCAGAGATCGCTTCGCCAAAGCGTCGGCTCTTATAGGTCACTTACGCTTCATCGCTGCCACCTTCGGCAGCGGCCTGGTCTTCCTCATCGTCCAGGAGCGCACCCCCTTCCATGCCCTTCGCTTCGGCGAACAGGTCGACATCCAGTCAGCCCGCTACCTAAACTACACTTCCCTCTACCAAGAAAGACTGATTGACGTCACCTCCAAAGGCACGAACGCCAGCGCCGACGACGTAACCCAACTGATCATCAATAATATCAAAGGCCAAGCAACCATCAGCGCCCTAAACGACGCCGTCACTATCTTAGGGTATGCGACCCTAGCTATCTTTTTCCTGATCTTCGGCCTCTACTCTCATCGCGGGTATAGATATATCCGCTGTTGGAGGTGGAAACAGAGACGAAAAGCTTACGAAATTTAATCGAAAATCCTCAGATTTGCACCGCAAATACGACGCATTTGCGTCGCAAATCTTGACGTTTTTCCTAAAACTGCAGAGACTATCAATACAACAGCTCTCACATCTACTTGCATATGTTTCCTGAATATATAGAAATTGTGAAAAAGAAGGGGACGGGTCGCGCAACGGTATATAAAGCCTCAAGGTAACATTGAATCATTCGTTTTTTCGATCCCGTCAAACTCTGCTCTATTGTTTAGGTATTCTTTCTCATCTTAAGCAGAGTCGCTTCTCAGATGTTTTGAAAAATGCTTTCCGGAGCCATTTTCGTGCTCGCTTCGCTCGCACAACAGGCCCAATCCGGTGGTCCCAACCTATCATTTTTAAACCAATCTTTTTACTTTTTGCCCCTGGCGGGGCTGCCAACGTCCAAAAAACCAATTTCCAAGGTCCAGGCCAATGGCCAATGTTCCAAGCTCCAACGTTCAGAACTTCCGGGAAAAGGCAAGGCCGAGGTCGGCGTTGTCGTGCGAGTCGTTGCCGAGGTCGAGGCCGTCGTCGGACAGGGCGCCTACACAGGCCTGATAATCACCAACCCTATTCTGGCATCGGGTGTAGGTCAAAGGATCTCTACCAAACAGCTTTTCACCGCTCCTCGCATGGTACATCAAGATCCCTAACGTGGCATCTAAGAGATGGGGCGGCTCATCGCTTCCCTTCACTAATGCGCATTGATCTTTATACGACTTACTCCGGCTATTTGGCACGACATCCCGCGTCATCAGCACCCAATGCGGCTCTGTCCCCTTTGATCCATGGTCTCCTTTAACCCTATTGTGATAATATCTATATTTCGTCGCATGACCCCCGCCCTTCGGCTTTTGAATCAGCTCACTTAAAGTATTCAAAGTCAGCGGGCGGCCATTGACCTGACTTGGCACGTAGAAGAGGAGGTGGGTCTCGTGCACCTTCTTGTCTGGCCAGTAGTGGCAGGAGCTGTTAAGAATCTGCTCAATTTGGGAAGGAACAGGCAGCTCCTCCACAATGCCGAAATATTTTTCCCAGTCCGCAGCACCAAAGGCAAAAGCCGGCTCGTCTAATTTGGGGGGTAAAAGAGTGGGTATCTTTATATCCTTTAATGAATCTTCGTCCAGTTGATAGCAAAAGCGCAAGTTTATCTCCTTTAACTTCTTGCACTTCAATGATGGCATTCGAATTCCTTCGATAGTTAGATTTTTACAGCCTCTCAACTCAAGCACTTCCAGATCAGGACAGCTCTCAACTAAAGCTGCCATTGCTGCATCCGTTAAAGATGTACAGCCATTCAGTTTTACTTTTTGAGCCTCCCCGAGAAGAGAAAATAGTAGCCGCCAAATAGCTGGAGCACATGTAACAAAACTCCAATCAACATTTTTCACTTGATAAGCCTTATCGACAATACTATCTAGCAGCGCCTCTTCTCTTTTTAAAGAGAACCGATGACGATCTCTTTCCCCATAACTTGTAATAATCTTCAAGGGCGTTCTCATTTCTAGCCTATTTAATTGCCGACCTAGCTCTTGAAGGGCATAACTGAACGGAAATCTATCAGCTGAAAAAAGCGGAGTGAGAGTAGCACCCGGCACAAAGGTTTTGTCGGTCAATTTAACGTTTTGGACTGTTGTATTTAGAAAAAGCAACGCCCGTAAGGCATTGTATCCTTGTGCAGTTAATGGAGAGGTTAGGAGGTGATAATCCTTTATTGATAAGTCAAGGTACTCTTGTTCACATTGTGGTTCAAGAAGTGCAAACATCTGCTCTTCTCCTAACAAACGCCTGAGTTCATTCACTCCTGCTCTGGCCTCTTCTACCGAGGTATCGTTCCAGATGTCCTTGAGGAGGGCTTTTTTTTCAAGATCTCCTGTTTTATTTAAGGATTGATCTTCGATAAGTGTCAGCTGCGGATGAAGAAACAGCAAGTTGGGAAGGTAGGGAGCATTCGAGGAGCAGTAGAGACGAATGCGAGGCGCTTGGGAATCAAACCGAACGGTTTCTAAGGCAGGGCTATTCATAAACCTACCTTTCGTGAAATGTTTGCTTTGAATGGTGACCACTTTGAGCTTTGGGGCGTCGCTAGCTTCTAAAGTAACTAAATTCGGGCTTAAAACTGCGCAGGAAGTGAGTTCTAGACAACCGTTAACTTTTAAGTGGCGTAAATTTTTCCAGTTTTTACCATTAATTTGTCTAATAGATGTGCCGTCTAATGTGATTTTTTCTAGTTCTGTACATCGATCAAGCCCTTGCATACCTCTGTCGGTGATCTGGGTACAGCCTGAGAGGTCAATCGCTTTGATATGGGAAAATACCTTAGTCAAGTCTATGAGGTCTTGGTCTGTTAGAAATGCGCAGTTTTTTAGCGAGAGGGCTTCCATAAGATAGAGAGGCTCGTTAGTTCCAATGGTTTTGGGACGAGCATTTTTTAGGTCTTGAATCAGCGCCTTTTTTGCTTCATCTGTGTAATCAAGTAGGACAAAATCAAGATGTTCGAGAAGAATTTCTTGAAAAAAAGTCAAGTTGAGGTGACTGATGCCAGGATTTGACCGCTTAGGACCCTTAAGCAGTGTCTTAAGAAGTTCACTTAAACGAGTGATGTGGCCATTTCTCGCAGCCTCTTGAAGTTCTTTTAATTGCTGATATTGCGCCTGTATTACATCTAGCTCAGCAAGAGAACAAGCGGGAGCAAAAAGCTCGGCCTCTTGAAGCTTTTCTGGAATTTTGCCCAGGAGGGATTTGATGCGGGTGCTGCTTTTATACCCACTTTTGCCTGTTTGGTCATATTGACCATTTTCGATAAACGCAAAACGCTCTTCGATTCGCGGTGAATGCTGGAAGGCAAGGGTATAGGCGTTGGCCACCAAAGGTGCTAAATGCTCTATCAGAGCGAGATGAGTCAGTCCCGGATCCTTTAATAGCTGTGTCTGGATACGTAAAATCATCTCAAAGATGTGGGAGACCCAACCGGAATGAATATAGCAACCAATAAAGCTTGCATCTTGCGTTTTTTGATCCTTGAAGTTTTGGAAATACCTTTGTCTCTCTTCGTCTGTTGGGAAAAGACTCAGCTGTCTTAGATGTTCATTTTGGAGGTCCTGTATCCAAACTTTTAGAATTTCAACAGGATCTTGCATCAGAGCTTCCCTCACAGCTGGGTGGATGGGCTGAGCTAGCTGATCCATGCAAAAGAGGATCTGCTTGAGGTTGACTTGATGGGTTCTGTTTTCTATCCGAGGATTGATCTTATCAAGCAGGCTTTGCGCTTCCACCGGAGGAATAAAGGAGTGATCATTATCGACGCAAGTGATGACGTTAGAGCCACCAAGATCTTGAACAATAAAATTATCTGGTTTGCCATCTTCTGTGTAGGTTAAAAGACTCAGTAGTACGTGCCTGCTGTAACACAGAGGATCAATTTCCATACCTTTCGGATGAGCCTTTAAAGGGATGTCTAAGGTGTCGCCTGGAGCGGTTTTAGTGACGATATAAACGCGTTCCCCTACGCGCATCAAGGTCATCGGCTGCATGGGCTCTTTAAAGAGGAGGCTATAAAGGGAGCGGACGGCATACTCGATACCTGGCTGTTCAGGGTCGAGTTTGATGTAGCAATCACCAAGCTGAAGCGCTGGCCTTGTTCCCTTTTGCTTGGCAGGTTTTGTGATGCGATTGTCTTTGTCAAGATGATTGGCAAATTGAGGGGCTCCTTGTATGCCAGAGGGAAGCTTAAGTACCCCTTTTTTCTCAGGGGCAACTAGGTCACCTAGCGCCTGTTTCCAGGGACGGACGTAAGTCTTGTAATAGGGCCTATCAAATTGAAAAATCAACGCATTAAGATTGAGCTTGCGATGTGCTGTGAAGATGGCAAGAGAGCGGTAGATTGCATGTTTTTCTTGGCCTTGCAATTGGCTAAGACATTTGAAAGCAGAAACAAAATCTTGTTTTATCTCTTCTGATGTTTCTGCTCCTTGTAGGCTACGATAAAGGAGAGGTAACAGATGTTGATATCCTAGTCCTGCATGCTCAGCAGAGCTGATGAGATCTCTCCAGGTCGCCCAATCCACTCTTTTTGTGATAAAGGCAAGGAGGCTTAAACGAAAAGCGTATTCTTTTTCTGCTTGAGAGACCAGCCGGGAATAACAGTTGCTCAGTTCACTGTTGAGCGTCTCTATTTGTTCCTTTTTCGAATAGCTGGCAATCAAAACGCAGCGTTCGAGTCTGAAAAGGTCGGGTTTATTTTCAGCTAGCAAAGTATTTGCTTCTGCAAGAAAAGGGCTCACCTGGACTCTATTTTGTCTCAGCAGCTCCTCAATGGCAAGATGAGCAAGGTCGTGGTGGGGCGCGTTAAGGTAGCTGGTTAATAGGGTATTGATGTGAGTTTTGATCCAAGAGGTTCTGGGCTCAGTGAGAGAAAAACTCGCTTGAAAGTTTTGAAGTTGTGTGAGTTGAATAAAGAGGTCTTTGCGCAATTGAACGAGGTTAGGATGAGGTGTGGTTTCGGTAAGAACCCTATCAATTGTTTGGATGATACCAAAGGCAAAAGGCCAGTTTCCTGCAGGTTTTGCGTCAATGAGAAACTGTCTTAGCATCTCGTAAAGCGTATAGCGTTTCTCATCTTTTGCAGAAGCTTCGATGATATCGCTGGAAAATTCTTCGATCATGGCAAGGCGTAGGCTCCAGCGGTTTTTGAATCGGTTGTAACTCATTTTACTCTCGTCAATAAGCTCTTGGCTATCGCTTAATAAAATGGATTCAACGCTTTTAAGAATCACTTGAAAAAGAGAGCGATCTGAGGCGGCAGTTAAGAGCAAATCTTGGCAACATTCGAGTTCAAACATTAAAGCCAATTGATCGGGATTTGTTTCGAGGTTATCCAGAGGAAAGCTGCTTAAAACAGAACGATAACGCTGTATTTCGCTCTCCTCAAAAGGCAGTTCTCTTCTTTTAAGGGTAAGCTGGATCAGGGTACGTAAAGCGTTGGCAAGACCCGCATGAATGGAAGATGCGAAATGAGCTGTCTTGTCCGACCTAGAGAATAGCTCGATCAGCTTAGGAATATTTTTTCCTGGCAAGGTGAAGAAAGGACCATAAGTGGCTAAGTTGTTTGCCAGTTCACCTACAACTGTTTGAATCTCTTGTGAAGTCCCTGGTTGAGCCAGGATTTTATTGTGAATTGTAGCAATCAGCTTTTGTGCTTCCTTTTCTTCTTTGGCGCATTTCTGTTGCATGGAAGAGGGGTTGAAGCTTAAAAGCGTGTCGGTAAAATCTGTATTACTTAGGATATCTTTTTCACATAAATCTCGCTCATCCTCATGGGTAAGATGGGCTAAGGCACAAAGCGCCTCGAGCTGATTGCCCCTTATATCTCCACTTTTTTCAAGCACGAACTCCTTTAAAATAGTCACCATCCTATGTCTAAATAAGATAAATTCGGGGCGTGGTCTGATTTGCCGAAGCAGATACGTTATGATGAGGATATTGATGTAATTAAGAGTGCTTGGTTGATTCTGACTCAAACTTGGAGAGTATTCTTGGATGAGCTTATTGATTGCTATTGTGTCAAGCTGCTGCTCATGCGAGTGGCGGATCAAGAAAGTGATCAACCCATATTGAACAAAATAGTAGAGAGCCCAATCTGTACGCTTTGCTCGTTGGAGATCGTAAATTTTCTTACCAAGGGCAAATAGCCCCGATACAACGTGGAGGGGGCTAAAGGTAGCTGCACCGGATGCCGCTCTGCCTATTGGCGCAAGGTAGGATAAAGCCTCGCGTAAATCTTGGCTTTCTTGAGGTAAGAGCTTGAGAAGTTCTAAGGTAAGGCTCTTTTCTTGGGCTAAGCTACCCAGCTGAAGACGCAAAACAGGCTTAGTCACTTCAAGCTGAGGTAGAGGGAAGCGATCGACAATAGTGCAGTAGTTGAGGACATCTTTTGGGTTCAACAGCTGCTTTTTTTTGCTTTGTAGTGTCCAAATCGTTGCCAGTCTTAGTGTTCTAAATCCAAGAAGGATAACAGAGATAGGATAATGAGAAAATTCACTCGAACCCACCAAAGTGATGAGGTGACTTAAAATCACTCCCGGTGACTCTAGGTGAAACCCACTTCTCTCAAGGGTTTCATAGATAGTTGTAAGATGGAGCTCTGCCTCTTGTTCAATAGGAAGTGTGGTCGAATATTCCCCTTTTAAATGGTTAAGTAATGCACAAAGTGGTTGGTTTACTTGTTGATCAATTGTAGGAGGAGCGCTTTTAGAAGGAGTAGCTGGAATGTTCTGTTGAATAGAAGCGAGTTTTTGGGGATCAAAAAAGGGCGATAGCAAATCATGCGCATCTTGAGCAAGTTGGGGATGT
>JAJFMK010000282.1 GCA_021772215.1 Chlamydiota bacterium
CATGCATCATAAATAGGGCTAGCGCCATCACACCAACAAATATGGGGTAGGGGTGAAGAAGGTTAAAGGTGTCTCCGCTAAATTCGCCGTCAGCAGATAGCGGCATACCGCGGATAAGGTTACCGATCACAACACCGAGCAAAAAGGCGATCAAGGCGCTACCTAGAGCAAAGAGGACATCGAAGGTCCAGCGCCACCAATTCTTAGGCGACTTACTACGCACCTCAATCGAGACAGCGCGGAAAATAATCGCTCCCAAAAGCGCCATGACGGGAACATAGAAAGCGGACATAAGCGTCGCATAGATAGGTGGGAAGCCGGCAAAAAGCGCACCGCCTGCTGTCACAAGCCAAACCTCATTTCCATCCCAGACTGGCCCGATGGAGTTTAGCATCAGTCGCCGCTCCTCATCCTCTTTTGAAAAGAGGTGCAAAATTCCGACCCCTAAATCAAAGCCGTCTAAAAGGGCGTAGCCGGTAACTAGCAGCACAAAAGCGGTAAACCAGATAAATTGCAGAAGTGGTAGATCCATTATTTCTTATCCTTTGATTTTCCAAATAGAGCTTGGATGGCGTGGTAGTGAATCTCGCTCTCACGTGTCTCCGGTCCCGTTTTGATCTTACTATTGAGGAGATAGAGGAAGACCATAAAGAGGCAGAAGTAGATCAAAGCAAACATAATAAGTGAGCCAAGAACTTGATTTGCTGTGACAATTTTAGATAGCCCCTCAGAGATACGCAGTTCATTGTAGACGATCCAGGGGTATCTCCCCATCTCAGCAGACATCCAGCCGGTCTGATTGGCCAGCTGCGGAAAGAGAACCGAGATAACCAAAAGCTTCAGTGCCCAATTGGAGCCAAAAAGAGTCTTACGCCGCCACTTCCAGATAGCGATTATCGAGGTCAAAAACATCAAAAACCACATCCCCACCATAACGCGATAGATCGGAAAAAGAGCAACAACGTTGGGCCAGTCTTTTTCAGGAATGGCATCTAAGCCCATCACCTCGGCATCGACGCTTTTAAAGGCTAGGAAACTGAGAAGCGAAGGGATATAGGGGCCTATCACCTTTCGCTCTTTTAGGTCGACATAGCCAAATAGATACATCGGCGCATGCTCTTGTGAATGAAAGAGTCCCTCAAGAGCGGCTAACTTTGCCGGCTGATATTTCGCTGTGGTTTTTCCACTGGAATCTCCCGAAATCGCCTGAGCCACGATGGTGATCGAGGCGATTGTCAAGGCAATTTTCATTGACGCTCTGGCAAAATCGAGGTGTCTCTTTTTTAAGAGATAGTAGGCGCAGACACTGATAATTAAAAAAGAGCCCGCCAGCCAGGTGCCGAAGATAACATGAATTAGCCGATCCATCGAAGAGGGATTAAATACCATTGCCCAAAAGTCGATGATCTCAGCTCGGGCTTTAATCCCCTCGCCGACGACATGATAGCCTGCCGGTGTCTGCATCCAGGAGTTAGCCACCACAATCCAGACAGCGCTAAAATGAGCGCCTAAACAGACCATAAGAGTCGAAAAGAAGTGAAGTTTAGGTCCAATGCGGTTCCAGCCAAAAAGAAGGAGAGCCAAAAAGCCCGATTCGAGCATAAAGGCAAAGACCCCTTCGGCAGCTAGCGCCGAACCGAAGACATCACCAACATACCTCGAATAGGTCGCCCAGTTGGTGCCAAACTCAAACTCCATCACAATTCCCGTCGCCACGCCCATAGCAAACGTAAGAGCAAAGACACGGGTCCAAAACTTGGCAGCATCTAAATAGAGCTGTTTTTTAGTCCAGAGATAGGCTCCCTCAATAAAAACGAGATTCAAGCCTAGCCCTATGCTCAAAGGGGGATAAATATAGTGAAACATTATCGTGACGGCAAATTGAATCCGCGATAAAATCTCTACATCCATAAGGTCTCCTTAATGTTGTGATGTATCATGAAAAATTTAGATAAAAATGTAAAGGGTCGAACCAAAATCGTAGGGATTCTTAACGTCACACCCGACTCTTTTTTTGACGGAGGCAAATACCTTAAACCTGAAGCGGCTATTAGGCAGGGAGTTAAAATGGCGAACGACGGGGCCGATTATATCGACATCGGCGCCGAGTCAACAAGGCCCGGCTCTGAGGCAATCTCCGAAGAGATCGAGTTGCAAAGAGTTCTACCTGTCATCGAAGGTTTAAAAAAAGAAATTGATATCCCCCTTGCCATCGACACAAAAAAACCGGGCGTTGCTAAAGCAGCAATAGAACTTGGGGTCGCTATGATCAACGATGTAAGCGGCTTTAGCGACCCTAAGATGTGTGAGCTGGCGGCGCAATCGCCAGAAGTAGATCTTTGCGTCATGCATATGCAAAAAAATCCCTTATCAATGCAAAAAAATCCCATCTATCCGAAAGGGGTGATCAACGAAATTGAAGATTTTTTTGATAGTCGATGCAAGAAACTGATAAGCTATGGAGTGGATCCTAAACGAATCATCCTAGACCCAGGTATCGGCTTTGGGAAAACGGTTGCCCATAATTTGGAGATCCTACACAATCTGCAAAAGTTAAAATTGAAGGGTTTTCGCCTTTACGTCGGGATCTCGAGGAAATCATTTATGACTAAGCTGTTAAATCTTGAGAAGGAGCAGTTGCTTGATTCTACACTGATTCTTAACAGTTTATTTGTCTCTGGAGACGTTGATTTCATTCGCGTGCATGACGTATTAGAACATCGAAGGATTATTGATTTGGTAGTAAATGGATAGAGTTCTATCGACATTTTGGCAGCTTCTTGTCCCCGGCCTTGAGGTTCTCCTCATCGCCTTCTTCGCCTACTACCTCATCGCCTTTTTCTGGAACACCCGCGCCAAAGATCTCACCTTTGGTCTCTTCGCCCTCTTCGTCATCTATCTGCTTTCCGGCTGGTTCAACTTTACTGTCCTCAACCAGCTCCTTCAGAACATGATCAACCTCTCCTTCATGGCTCTGATTATTCTCTTCCAACCTGAAATTCGACTCGCCTTGAGTAAATTTTCTGTTCGCGGGCGTGGCGGCAAAGATTTTCCCGACTTTGACCTCTTTTTGACAAACCTTTGCAACGCCATCTATTTTTTAGCCGACAGAAGGATTGGCGCTCTTGTTGTTTTAGAAAATCAAGACACTCTTGAAGAGTATGCTAGCACCGCTGTCCGTATCGACGCAAAGTTTACCCCCGAACTATTAGAGTCGATTTTCATGACCACAACTCCAATACATGATGGCGGAGTCGTGATCCGCGGCGATCGCCTCCTCAGCGCAGCGACGATACTACCTCTAGCCGCTGAGGAGTCCTCACAGCTCTTCCGCAGCATGGGGACAAGACATCGCGCAGCTCTTGGCATCAGCCAAGAGACTGACGCCGTCACTATCGTGGTGTCAGAAGAGACGGGAAAAGTTTCGATCGCCAAAGATGGCATCATGACCAGAAGCATTAAAGCGGACCGCTTTAAAGAGATCCTTCGCTCAATCTTCAGGCCTGATTCTAATGAAACGGGAGGCAGTTTGACCTTTTTAGAGAGGGTAAAAGCATGGAGCCAATGAAACAGCCCCCAACAAACTCCTCTTGGTTTAAAGATAAATGGCAGCAGAAACTCTCAGCTCTCTTCATTGCCATTTTTATCTGGTTTGGAGTGAGCCATTCGATTATTGCCACCAAGACGATCCCCAACATCCCGATCCGAATTACCAATGTCCCCGCTGGTAAAGCGATTCCCGGCATGCTTCCCAATGGCTTTTACAGTAAGCGGACCACCCTAACGCTAACAGGAAATAAGTCGGTCATTGAAAATTTAGAACCCGGAGAGCTCGAGGTAACCTTGGACGCCTCCCAAAAGCCCGATGAGTGGGTTGTCCAGATTAGCAAGAAGAACTTGATCAGCCTAAACCCTGACATCGACTTAAGCAGCAAGGTGACAACGATCTCACAGCCTGATCTTGTGATCAACATGAGTAGGCTTGTCACTGAAGAGATTCCCATCACTGTAGAAACGCCTACCGGTGGCCCACCAAAAGGCTACCACTTTCTTGATATCTGGCCGCGAAAGCTGGTTCAGAAGGTGAGCGGCCCCGAAGAGGAGATCAAAGAGCTGATGAAAGAGGGGCTAGAGCTAGAGTTTGATCTTTCCAGTATCACCAAAGAGGAGCTAGATAACCTCTCAGCACACTCTACAGGCGGCCAAGACGATGAGCTCACATTTTTAGTTCCCCACAGCTGGAAATATTTAGAGATCCCTTATGTTCCTCAAACAGTCCAGATGCTCAACGACCCTCAGGCGGAATATTTGCGAATTGATTTCCTAAAAGAGTCCCTCATTCCGCTCGAGCAGAACCTGCCAATCATGGTCTTCTACCCTCTCGACACCTCAAGTCGCGTCAACCCTATTTCAACGCCTCTAAAGAGTGATCACCTTGTGAGTGAAAAGGATAGTATCCCCTACCTTAACGTCCCTCTCTATGTGAGCGGCGCCTCTCGCCGTTTCATCGATGTAGTCAGACCCTACCTAAGCATCGCTATCAACGCCCGCCCACCGCGCGGCCTCGACCGACTTTTTTGGAACGTCCAGGCGGTCAACCCCAAAGCTTTGGAGGATCGCTACGTTGTTTTGATGATGTCTGAAGAGGATAACCGTTCACCTGCGCAAAGGGTCGAAAAACAGCGTGAGAAGATTCTTAGAACGCGCTTCCGCGAATATTTGCAGAACATTCGGCTCTATATCGGTAAGGAGCGTAAGCTCAACCTTCAGTGTAACATCAAAAATGACTCAATCGAGTTAAGTACTGATGATCCGTAGAGTCGCCCTGCTTGCTCGAAAATTTGATCAGGGTGGCGGTCTTGAAAAATCAGCTAGGGCACTTGCCAAATCCTTTTCGATGCATGGCGCTGATGTCACCCTTCTCACACAAGAGGCCTCGGAAAAATATCGCTCTATAGAGATACCCAAGCGAGGCTTCCTCTCCTATCGCAAACTCAAAAACTACGACATCGACTGCCAAAAAGTTCTAAAGCAAGAGAGCTTCGACATCATCTTTGGACTAGAGCGCAATTCCAGCCAAACCCACTACAGAGCGGGCAGCGGAGTTCATCGCACCTACCTTCAACGCCGCAACGAGCTTGAGCCGAAGGCCATTCCCTTCGCAATCAATCCACTACACCGAACAATTTTACAGTTGGAAAAGAGCTGCTTTGAAGACCCTAAACTTCGCATACTCTTTACCAATTCGAAGATGGTCAAAGAGGAGATTTTAGAGCACTATCAGACAGCGCCCGAAAAAATCTCTGTGATCTACAACGGCGTCGAGTGGGAGCAGTATGAGCAGCCCTTTTCAAAACGGTGCTGCAGCGCATCAAATCACCTCCTCTTCATTGGGCATGGATTTGAAAGAAAGGGGCTCGCCTTACTTCTAAAAGCGCTTGGACTCTTAAAAAATCTCTCCTGGAAACTGACAGTTGTTGGCAAAGATAAAAACATCAAAAAGTATCAAAGCTACGCAAAAAAATTGAAGATATTAGAAAAGATAGACTTTGCTGGCGAAACCAATCCTCTCCCCTACCTGCAGCAGGCGGATACGCTGATCATCCCCTCAATCTACGATCCGATGGCAAATGTCACCTTAGAGGCTCTTGCAATGGGACTCTACGTCATCAGCTCTCCCTATAATGGCGGCAAAGAGCTTCTTACCGAAGAGAGCGGAGTGGTATTGAATAGCTTAACCGATTCACAACGCTTTGCTCAGACCATTGAAGCCTCATTCGAAAAGAGAAAAGAGCCTCAAACTATCCGGCAGTCGGTCAAAGAGTACACCCAAGAAAATCAGCTTAATAAAATTGTCAATGCCTCATAACCGCTTCTTTACATCTGATAATCTATCAACAACAAGCCAAGTTGAGCTCTCAAAAGAGGAGAGTCAGCATCTGGTTTCTGTGATGCGTGTCAAAGAGAATGAGATGATCGAGTTGTGCGACGGTCTGGGACATCTCGCCAAAGCGGAAGTCATCAAATCTGACAAGAAGAGCACTTTGGTTGAGATCAAAGAGCTAAAGAGTGTGGAGAGAAGTAGAGCCCGCATCACTTTGATTTTGGCGCTGATGCAGCCGAAAAACCTCGATCTAGCTATCGAAAAATGTAGTGAGCTAGGGGTGGATCGATTTATCCTCTTCGAGGGTCAAAAGAGTCTTAAAAGTGAGCTCTCACCCAACCAACTCATAAGGCTTGAGCGACTTACAGTCTCTTCGATCAAGCAGTCCGGGCGACTCTGGCTTCCGGAACTGGAGATCAGCCCGAAGCTAGCTTCATGGAAACCCTTTGAAGAGAAAACTCTCTTTGGCTCTTTAAAAGAGGGGGCCTCACCTCCTCCGAGAGAAATTTCCTCTCCCCTCACCTTTGTCGTCGGCCCCGAGGCGGGCTTCACCCAAGAGGAGGAGGAGAGGCTCTCCTCACTGGGCGCCAAACCTTGCTCTCTCAATGCCAATATCTTAAGAGCGGAGACGGCCGCCATCTGCGCCGCAGCACTCCTCTGTTGCAGGCAATAGTAATAATTCATTACTATCCGGTGTATGGAACAAAACAGAATCGCACGCACCAAAATTATCTGCACGATAGGCCCTGCCGTCAACAGTTATGAGAAGATCCTTGAATTGATGCATGCCGGGATGAATGTGGCCAGGCTTAACTTCAGCCATGGAACACATGAAGAGCACCTCAAGGTGATAAACCTGTTAAAACGCGCCCGCGAAGAGCTGGACCAGCCTTTGGCTATCATGCTCGACACCCGCGGCCCTGAGGTGCGCCTCGGTAAAATTGTAGAAGATGGAGTCTTGCTTAAGCCGGGCGATCGCTGGAAGCTGCATAAAGAGCCAATTCTAGGTGATCAAGAGGGCGCTTCAATCGCCCCACCAGAGGTTCTCGACCGCGTCCCAAAAGGCGCCACGATGCTCTTTGACAATGGCTATATCTCCAGCCGCGTTATCGAAAAAGATGCCGAAGGTGTAACCGTGGAGATCATCCATGGCGGTCATATCCGCTCAGGTAAAGGGGTCAACATCCCCAATGAGGCGCTCCACCTTCCGGCCATCACGACAAGAGACGTCGAAGATATCCGCTTCGGCTGTCAACAGGATATCGACTTTATCGCCGCCTCCTTTATCCGTAGCGCCGACCATATCGTTCGTATTAAACGTCTTCTCTCCGAAGAGGGAAAGTCGCAGATTCTGATCATCGCCAAGATCGAAAACTTTGAAGGAGTCAACCATTTCGACAGTATCGTTCAGGCTGCTGACGGCATCATGATTGCCAGAGGTGACTTAGGCGTTGAGGTGCCTTTGACAGAGGTTCCAAAATTACAAAAAATCATGATCCGCAAAAGTTACCTTGCAGGAAAGCCTGTTGTCACGGCAACCCAGATGCTTGAGTCGATGATTGAGCACTCTCGCCCAACGCGCGCGGAAACCTCTGATGTGGCCAACGCCATCTACGACAGTACAAGCGCCGTGATGCTCTCCGGAGAGACCGCTGTAGGAAAGCATCCTATTAAAACTGTCGAGATTATGCGCGATATTGTGATCGCAGCAGAGTCCGACTTTGACTACCGTAACTTTTTCGAGGCGCATACAAAGCGTATCTACAATGATGTCCCCTCTGCCATCACCTTAGCCACCGTCAAGACAGCCTACAACTCTGAAGCTAAGGCGATATTTGCCTTCACGAGTAGCGGCTTGACCGCCAGACTTCTATCGCGCCTTCGTCCCGAGATGCCGATCATCGCTCTCACTCCCAATAAAAAGAGCTACCACCAGCTCTCCTTCTATTGGGGCGTCACCCCGGTCCATAAAGATTGTCAAAGCTTAACCGAAGCGTTTAACGAAGCGAGCGGCTACGCCGTCAGGAATGATCTCTGCGGCTATGGCGACCTTGTCGTGGTCACTGCAGGGACTCCGTTTGGTATCGCCGGAACCACAAACATGATGATCGTCGAGAGCATCGGAGATGTTCTTGTGCGCGGCACGCCAGGTTTAGGCGGCGCCATCCATGGCAACGTCCAGTTTGCCCTCTCCGCCAACTCTAAGCAGCCCTTTGAGGTGCGCGGTAAGATCGTTGTCCTCTCCTATTGCGACGACGACTTTGAACCGCTTCTAGCTGAGGCGCGTGGTGTCATCCTCCAAAATCATATCGATGACGCAAAATCCGAAGAGCAAGCTATGGCCCTTTGTGAAAAGCATCAACTGCCCCTCATTTTACGTGCCGACGGTGCCACCATGGTGCTCAAAGAGGGTCAGCTAGTCACCATGGACAGCGAAAAGGGCCAGGTCTACAAAGGCGTTGTTCTCTAAAGCCCAACATAACAAAAATTGCCCGTGTCCGCGTAAGTGCAACTGGATTGGTTACACATCGTTCCAACAAAGTTTCTCTGATATACACATACTCTATGACCATTTGGGTTGGTCATCCTATTGCAAAAGCCTTCTTCGCAGCTTCTTCCACCTCTTCTTTTGTCATGTCCTTAAGATGAGACGCAATTGCCCAAATATGACCAAAAGGGTCCTTTATCTGACCGTAGCGGTCTCCCCAAAAAGAATCCTCTGCAGGCATAAGTACTTCAGCCCCCTCCTGTTCAGCCCGCTTCATTAGAGTGTCTGTGTCTTCCACATAAAGATGCAAAGTAATAGGAGCTCCCTTTTCATAATTGGGAGCAAAACATCCCCAATCAGGCGCTTCATTTGTAAGCATCAGCGTAGAGTCACCAATTTTTAGTTCAGCGTGCATAATGATTCCTGTCTGCGGATGCAAAAAACGGTTTGCCTCTTTTGCACCAAATACGTTTTTGTAAAACTCAATTGCCTTTGCAGAATCCCTACAAACAATGTGTGGGCTAATTGTTGCAAAACCATCAGGTTTAAATGTTTTCATCATTCCTCCGAATTTCACGTTTCAAAAATCTCTTTAGTTGTCGATTGGCATTTTAATCAAAAAGAAAGATAATCACTATACAAAAAATCACCATGTAATCGCTATGAAGAAGATAAAAAAGACACCAAGTGAATAAAGAATGCTACCCATGCAGAGAGAGAGCACATAGTAAAAGGAATAGCCCTTCAACTGGGCATATTCCCGGAATTAAGGAACATGTCGATCAAATTATTAGTTACCACAACTCGTTAATTTTAGCGAAGGAACCAAAAAGATGAATACAAAACCAGGGCCATGGAGAATCACGTTTGATACCAACCCAATGGATCAATCAAATCTCTTAAAGGCTAAAGAGGTGGTCAACAGCTATAGCGAAGCCGATTTAGGAAGAACCTTTCGCGAGTTTAGTGAAGAGAAGTAACAATCCACGCATCGTTCAACCTGAATCGGATGAGACTATCGAACAGGTGCGAAAAAACGAAGTGTCCTGCGACTGCATTCTCTTTTCCAATGAGGGGCACGGCTTCGTCCGCAAAGGGTTCTCAAAGGCGCATCTTTAGAAGTCTCGTGAGTTTTTACATGTTAGCAAGCTCTAGTTAATCTTATTTTACACAAGTTTATGGATTTAACCGTAAAAATATTTTCGATACATTCACTCGGGCAGCGAGTTTCTTGCTTTGCTGTAAAATTTTCCTACTGTTTGCATGATTTCTCCTTCACTAACGAGTTACTAATGCTTGCATCTCCACATCACCACCAACAACAAGTTCAAACTCCTCTTTGATCACATCCCCATGGGAATAGACACGGATAAGGTAGGTTCCGGCGTCACTTTCCTTGATAGATTTACTTAAACATAGCTCATTTTCACCACTGTCATACTGCAGCCAATTCGGCAGCAACAACCCTCCTGGAAGCGATCTGTCATGTGAAAGAGCATTCTCAAATCTCTTAGGCACTCTCAATCCTCCGATCACCCGCTTGCCCTTAAAGGCCTGCACTAGCTTCACTTCGTTCAGTGGCACATTCAGTTTTCGGCTATAACTTGTTTGTCTAACTTCAATGCTTTCTTTGGGCTTCTGATATTTTGGTTTATTTAATGGATTCAACACCAACCCTCGTTTTTTAAACCAAGCAAGACTTAATGCTGCAATAGAGGCTAGTGGCCCTGCAATTACCAAGCCAAGCTCTACGTTTGATGTTCCTTGAACAGCAATATTGAATATTGTAGATACGCTGCTTGTGCCATCTGAAGCTACGATTTCAATCGGATAAGACTTGTCATCAAAACTTCCTGTGTGACTTCTATCAGGCTTTCCAGAAAGCGTGCGGCTTATCTCATCAAAGCTTAGCCAGTTAGGAAGATGATTTGCAGCGTAAGTAAGGGAATCTCCATTCATATCTTTAAAAGTTGTTTCTGGCACAATAAAACTGAATTTTTGTCCCACTGTTACTGCTTGATTTGAAATAGGATTTGCTACTTGAGGTGCTAGATTAGCTGAAACAGTGATACGAAAACGCGATTGTGCTTCGCTTTGTCCATCTGATGCTGTAGCAATGATACTCACCTCGCCATCATCTGCTGCTTGAGGCGTTCCACTAAAAGTTAGTGTCTGTGCATCAAAGCTAAGCCAAGAGGGAAGAGGACCATTTTCTCCTTCCATAGAAAAGGTGAGTTCATCGCCATCTAGATCTTGAAATGAGTTTTGATCAAAGGTGAATGAAAAGGGACGTCCAATAACAGCCTGTTGATTAGGGATTGATTGGATTGCACTTGGGCGATGATCGACGTTTAAGTTGAATGTTGTAGAAGCAGAGTCTGCGACAATTCCGTCAAAGGCATTGACCTCAATGACATATAGATCAGCATCACTTGTCCTGGGTGTGCCTGCAAAAATTCCACCAGGAGAAAAACTTAACCAAGGGGGTAGAGCGCTTGTTCCATTTTGGACTGCTGAATAAAAGATGGCATCTCCATTGGGATCAGTAAATGTAGCTTGATCGATAAAGAAAGTGAATGGCACATCAATTTGAGTTGCTTGATCATTGATAGGATTAGCAAACTGAGGAGGAGCCTCTACTCTGAGCTTGAAAGTATCAGTGACGCTTAATTTTGCTGGATCAGAGGCTGTAAGAGCAATTTCTAGAGTTTCTGCATCATCATAGGCAGGAGTTCCGAAGAGGCGCCATTGGCCAACATAGAAAATTTGTAAGCCAGAAGTCCAATCGGCCACATAAGCCAGATCTCCTGCAACATCCACTCCAAAGGCAAGATCTGGGGTATCGTAAGAGCCTACTAAACGTGGGTTACTAGGGGTGCTGATGTCGATGATAAGTAAGCCATCTTCATCTGCTAGATAAGCAAGATTCCCTACAATACTTACAGTTCGCACAAATGACACGCTATCATAGGAACCCACGAAGTTAGGAAAGCTAGGATCGCTAATATCTATGATTTGTAAACCTTGGCCTCCGTCTGCTACGTATGCAAAATCTTCTCTGATGATGACTCCCCATGCATTTCCTGCAGTATCGTAAGAGCCTAATAGCAAGGGGCTACTAGGGTTACTGACATCAATGATTAGTAAACCAGAAGTATTATCTGCGACATAAGCAAGATTTCCTACCACACACACATCAAATGCACTGCCTTGTGTGTCGTAAGACCCAGCTAAAACTGGGCTGCTAGGGGTGCTTATATCCATAATGAGTAAACCAGATGCGCTATCGGCGAGGTACGTAAAGCCTCCCAACACGCTCTTTCCACGTGTAAAATCTGGGGTATTGTAAGAGCTCACCAAGCTTGGAGTGCTAGGTAAACTGACATCAATAATGTACAAACCAAAGTTTCCACCCGACACGTAGGCCAGATTTTCAATTATTGTTACCTTACCTGCATTTGATGTTGGATAAGTGCTTATAAGGCTCGGACTATTTGGGACGCTTACATCTATGATATGAAAACCGGAAACCCCTCCTCCGACATAGGCCAAATTTCCTACTACTGTCACAGCCGATGCGCTTCCTGATATATCATAGGAGCCTATACTTAAAGGAAAATTCTTGAGTGATAACCAAGGAGGAAGAACTGTTTCATCGTTGCGCATTGCAGAGAAGCTTAAAGTCTGAGGATCTGTATCACCAAATGCTATTGTCGTATCCACAATGAGAGAAAAGGCTTTGTCAAATTCTATTGACTGATCGGGTATAGCGCTTAAAAGAAAAGGGGGATTACTCACGAAAAGGTCAAAAACATCATACGCACTTTTTCCAAAGCTATCCAGTGCCGTAAGACGGATTCTGATAGCTCCCACATTTCCTCCTTGCGGCACACCATCAAATCTTCCCCATGAATGCGTAAACGTGTCAATAATATGCACACCTTGCTCATCATCTGCAACATAGGCTAAATCTCCTAGCACACTCACCCTATTTGCTGAACCTGGCGTATTATAAGTTCCTACCAATGCTGGGTTACTAGGTACACTTATATCAATAACTTGTAAACCAGAGAGTAGGTCGGCAACATAGGCTAGGTTTCCAACTACAGTTACTCCTCTTGCATCCCCGGGGGTATCATATGTTCCTGCAAGGGTTGGGCTGCTAGGGCTGCTTATGTCAATAATTTGTAAACCTGAGATCCTATCTGCAACATAAGCTAGGTTCCCAACGACACTCACTCCCCAAGAAAAATTTGGTGTATCATAGTTACCCGTCAAGCTCGGACTGCTAGGAATGCTAGCATCTATTATTTGTAAGCCAAAACCCTGGTCTGCGATAAAGGCTAAGTTTCCTCCCACATCTACATCAAACGCATTCCCTGGAGTATCGTAAGCACCTACCAAAAACGGACTACTGGGATTGCTGACATCTATGATTTGTAAACCTGAATCTCCATCTGCAATATATGCGAGGTTTGTTAGCACAGCTACAGCATAGGCAAACCCTGATGTATCGTAAGAGCCTACAAAAAATGGACTAATGGGATTACTGATATCTAAGATTTGTAAACCAGAACCTCCGTCCGCAACATAAGCTAGGTTTCCAACTACAGTTACTCCTCTTGCATCCTCGGGGGTATTGTACGTTCCCACCAGGGTAGGATTGCTCGAGGTGCTGACGTCAATGATTTGTAAACCAGACGCACCATCTGCAATATAGGCGAAACCTCCTTGTACGCTAACCTCATAGGCATTCTCTGGGGTATCATAGCTACCTAGCATAGGAAGAAAGCCCAACCATCCAGGAAGGTTATTTCCATCATCTAAGGTCGCCGTTAGAGATAACGTACCATTGCCTGCATAATTAAAAGTATCAGGAGCAAATAAGTAAAATGGAGTGCCAGGAATTGCTACCTGATCAGGAATGCGATTATTCACTGATAGGCCATCATTTATGCTTAATAGAGAGCGGCCAAGTGTGAAAGTATTCTCGCTTTGAAGGGGTTTATCAACAACTTTTGGATTTTGCTTCAACACTCTAAGTGCCGCTCCAGACACACCAGTAACCCCGAGCAGCACTACTGCTCCTTTTCCTGCCATTGCCAAAGATGCTTTCCAGTGTGATGAACAAAAACTCTTATCAGCATAAGCATCTACCTTTCCTTCAAAATCACTTTCGAGCGTATCCTTTGGCCTCTTTTCTTTTGCTCCCAAATAGTGCTGAAGCGAGTTTTTTGCTTCTCTGTAAAATTGTCCTACTGTTTGCATGGTTTCTCCTTCACTAACTAGTTACTAATGGTTGCGTTTCTATATCACTTTGCACTTCAAGTTCAAACTCCTCCACGATCACATCTCCATGGGAATAGACGCGGATCAGGTAAGTTCCTGCGTCATCTCTCTCAGGAGATCCGCTCTTTGCTAAATGCATATTCTTGTTATGGTTATATT
>JAJFMK010000283.1 GCA_021772215.1 Chlamydiota bacterium
TTAAAAAAGAAAAAAATTTGGTGGGACCTGTTGACAATGAATATTTTGCTGCGTAAACTGGTGGCTGTTTTTGGTATATTACTAATCTACGTTTCAAATCTAGGAGGTAAGAAATGATAGGTAGATTTTTAGTTAAAGCACTATTCTCCATACTTATTTTACCCGTCGCTGTCACAGCTCAAAACGAAACATCCCCACAGATACACAAGAATTCGATTCTCGTATTCCGAGATACCAGCCCTTATGAATGGGAGTATGACAACATCCCCGGTGTTGGGGGAGGACTATCAAGAGAATCCTACTGCTACCGACGCTCAGCCGGTCTAATTTACCCGTAGGGTTAAAAGTTTAAAACAAGGAGTTGGAACATGCAACCGGCATTAACAACAGCAACATTATTACTATCGCTTCTCCTAACAAGTTTCAGCAATCTCGGTGCAACGGAAGAGCAGCTTTCGGTAACGACGGAAGAGCAGGAGAGCTCCTTCGCCGAGAAAAAAAAGGAAGAGGCTTCCGAGGCATCTCTAGGGATGAATTATAACATCTCCGAAGAGTCAAACGCCGTCGCTATTAATCCCAGGGATATAGGCATCTATGCCCCCAACTACAATGACTATAACACAGCTAGAAGCATTCAAATCATAGAGGGTCTAGGCTGTCGCCCCGACCTCATATCAATAAACTCATCGCAAGCGGATCAGACGATACAACGAGAGTGTTATCTACCTACTCTTCCCTATCACGCGCCCCATCTCTTTGACGTCGATCAGGCACTCATTGCCAACGAATTTTACGTGTAAGATCCTCCTTTTTTATTTTGTGTGGCCTCTCACTCTCTTAGAGTGAGAGGTTTTTTTACTCTTCAGAGTTCAAGAGTTTTAATCCCTGAACGGTTACTTTTTTCCCAAAAAAATGGTAGAATGTTCTCTTAAAAGAGAAGCTCTATGCATAAATTTTTATTTTTACCTCTATTCATTTTCCTCCCTCTCTTCTCTTACGAGGCGATTGTCTTTGACTTCGGCGGCGTGATGGCCCATCCCGATCCGGCTCCCATCATCCAATTTGTTCAAGAGAGTCTCCAGCTCACACCAGAGGAGCTTCATAAAGAGAGCACCTTCAAAGAAAATCTGATTTTAAATCGTGAAAAGGATAGGGAATTTTGGAAGAGTCTGGCGAAAAAAAGAGGAGTCACCCTCTCATCGACTTGGGTTGAGGATTTTCGCAACGCTCTATCTCAAAGTATGATGGCCGACCAGGAGATGTTTAACCTTGTTGAGACATTAAAAGAGAATGGCTATCGCATAGGGCTGCTTTCAAACATAGAAGAAAAACATGCCGAGATCGTCTCCTACGTTGGCCTATATGCCCCCTTTGACCCCTGCCTCCTATCCTACGAAATCGATGTTGAGAAGCCAAATTCCAAGGCGTATCAGAAGCTCATCGAGGCGCTGAACTTAAAGCCGGAATCGATCCTTTTTATCGATGATATGGAAGAGAATGTGGAAGCGGCCAAAGAGATGGGGATCGATGCGATCCACTTTACTAACATTGATAAGTTAAAAACCGAACTGGAGCCATTATGGAAGTAGGCGAAATAATCCACCCTTTTTGGATTCAGATGATCATCCCACTACTAATTTTAGTCAACGCCGCTTGGATTGGTCCCGTTTTAAGAAACTTTCTGGAGCGTATTCGCCGTCGCTGGAAGACCAACATAGGTCTCAATGCCCTTCTATACGCCCTCGCGCTGCCGATCCAGTGGACCATTTGGGGTCTTGCGCTGCTCTACTCTCTCGATATCATCGCCAACTCCCTTGAGGTCGATGTCGACTGCTTCTATCTCTCACAAACAAGGCGCGTCTTCCTACTTGCCATGGCAACCTGGACCGCCTTTCGCTATAAACATGTGCTAGAAAGTGAGCTGACGGCGCGCTATGAGAGTGAATCTAAAGAGAAATTTGCTCTTGTGACCGCTATGAGCCGCCTTCTCTCAGCCTTTGTTATCATCATAGCCGCTCTGATACTCCTAGAGATTCTACACATCCCGATTGCCGCGCTGCTAGCCTTTGGAGGTTTGGGAGGTTTGGCTATCGGTTTGGCCGCTCAAGGCTTGATTGCCAACTTCTTTGGCGGCCTGATGATCCATATCAACCGTCACATTGCCATCGGTGACTGGATTCTATCGCCCAATAAGCAGTTTGAGGGGGTTGTCGAGGAGATCGGCTGGTACCAGACCCGTATCCGCACTCTTGAAAGACGCCCAACATTTATTCCCAACTCTTTGATTACTGATGCGATCATCGAAAATCCGGGAAGAATGCGCCACCGGCGTATCCTAAACTCCTTCTTTTTGACCTATCAGAGCCTTGACAAAGTAGAAGGCATTGTCAAAGAGATCGAGGAGATGATGAAAGGGCAAAAGGGCGTCGATAAAAATCAGCTCTGCTTCGTTAACTTCACCGACTACGCCGAGTCTGGCATTGAATTTGAGTTCTACTGTTTCTCAACTCAAACAAGAGTCCGTGAATATCGCCAGGTGCGCGAACAGATTCTGCTTAAGATTGCCAAAATCGTCAAAGAGGCCGGCGCCGAGTTTGCCTACCCCACACGTACCCTCTACATGGCAAATGAGAAATCAGACTAATCCTACATCGAATTTCTTAGCCATAGATTAG
>JAJFMK010000284.1 GCA_021772215.1 Chlamydiota bacterium
GTCGACTGCATCTTTTCAATCGTCTGCGGGATAAGGCTGCCACTATCGGGGGGAGCATTGGAAATCTGGCTTAAATATTCCGTTAAGTCAGCGATCACATCGACCATATCGCCATATCTTTGCGCTAGGTCCGGCTCGAGCATTTTTTTCAAAATGGGCCTAAGTCCTTTTGGCATCATCGACAGATGTACGTGGCCATGGCTTAGGCGGCCTAATACCAGCTCATAGGCGATAATTCCCAAAGAGTAGATATCGGAAGGATAGGAGACAGCAATAGGATTTTCGCGCTGCTCGGGACTCATATAGCTCGGTGTGCCGATAAATTTGGGGCGCTCTTGGACATCTTTTTCATGAGACTCTTCGAGACGGCGTGCGATACCAAAATCGATCAGCTTCACATGGCCATCTTCGGTCATCAAGATGTTTTCAGGCTTTAGGTCGCGATGGATCACCCCATGAGTGTGAAGGTGGCAGACAGCGTAGGCTACCTCTAAAATAACTTCGACGGCCCGTTTCAAAGAGAGCGGTGTGTGCTGGATAAACTTACGAAGTGAAACTCCCTGGACAAACTCCATTGCGAGATAGAGCCCTCCCTCCCATTCGCCATGGGATTGATAGGTGACTATGCCGGGGTGCTCCGTCAAGGAGATGATCTCTCCCTCATGGCTAAAGCGGCGCTTCGCCTCAGGGTTGTTGGTGAATTTTTCAGAGAGAACCTTGATTGCGATGCTCTCTTTTGTCTCAGGATGGGTGGCGAGATAGAGGTAGCTCATCCCGCCGCTCTCTAGAAGCGCTTCGATCTTGTAGATACCGACGTGACTGGGAACGGGAACTGCAGAAGGGCCCTTTGCCGGACCATCACCTGGGATGGTATCCTGTCTATGAAACTCCTCTGTACCACCCATGCTAACACTTTAAATCCACTATTTACCAAGATCTAAGACACGCACACCTAACAGATCGCCAATCAAGAGAAGCTCTGCGCGTCCAACAACTTTGTTATTGACGACTAGATCAACGCCGCTCTCGGGATTGATATCGAGGTTAAGAACATTGCCAGGCTGCAGCTTTGTCAGCTTGTCTAAAGAGATTTTCATGCGGCCCACCTCAACAATGAGATCAACATCTAGCTCCTCCTTTTCAAAAGGAGTGACAGGAGGGTGACCAGCCTCTTTTATCTCGAATGGCTCCTCCTTTTCAGCGCTCTCTTCCTCTACAGCTGCGCTCTCATCAACAAGGCTCTGCTCCTCGGTGAACTCCTCCACCTCATCATCTCCGGGCTCGCCGGGGCCATCCTCTTCTTCTTCGTCTTCATCCTCGTCGTCGTCTTCGTTGTCGTCCTCGTCGGCATATTCCTCGAGCTCGTCCTCTTCTTCTAGGTCATCCTCATCCTCTAGCTCTTCCTCTTCAACAATATCCTCTTCGTTCTCGTCATCAATTTGCATGGAGTTACTTACCTCTTCGTGGGTGATCGGTTCAATAATTTTCATCGCCCCTCGCTTTACCTTGGCGCGAAAAAGGGGGCGGCCATCTAAGGTCAATAAACCCTTACCTTTCCTCTCCCCACGCATAACCGTCAAGCGGACGAGCAGGACAACATCGCCCTCCTTGAGACTCTTCCACTCATCGAAGCGAAGCTTTGCCAAGCCCGCCTGAAGTCCCAAAGTGAGATCGACCTTTTCGCTCACTCGGTTTTGATAGAGCTCAAGATCGACAAAGTGATCGCGCATCTCACGGTAGAGCTCGCCGGGTAGAGCCACCCTAGCCATCAAGGTGACCGCTTTATCAACGTGCGCTTCCACTCCCAAAGAGAGGTAATCTCCCGGAGGAAGCTTCGCCTCTCCCTGCAGACGCAGCGACCAGCCCTCATCGGGGATGGCCATTTCGATTATATCAAAAGCAGCGGCGAGAAGAAAAGAGACAAAACCGTCGAGATAGGGCTCTTCGAGTGCATCCTTAGCATCGGGAACATCGAGAAGATGGCAGAAGAGATGGACTAGCTCGCGCTTTGAGAGAAGGAGATAGAGAGGGGTTGTGATCTCAAGAAGCTGAATGGCAAAGCAGAGATGATCGCTCTCTAGATGCGAGGCGACCTCATCTTCTGCTACAAAATGAGGGATGTTTTTTTTGAGGGTGAGATTTTCAAGCTTGAGCTGCTCTTTGGCAAGTTGAGTGAGACGCTTCCAAGAAAAGCTCGCAGGACCTACCAGAAGAGGTACGCGATCATGCGCAGCCATCTGGGGCTTTAAGCTTTTTAGCCAATGAAGTGCTGTAGAGCTCCTCTTCTCTTCCATCGCCAACGAGTTCATCTATAATGGTCTTTCCTTAATCCTCATCCTACATCATCAATCGGTTGGCGTCTACGCTAAAAATTTGAAGATTTCCCGCTAACAATCAGTAGGTTAACTCTGATCCTGCTCCTCATCTGGCTGATTTTGCTCCTGATCTTGTCCCTGCTGCTCTTGATCACCCCTAGCAAATGCTTCACGAGCCTCCATTGGAGCCTCAACCTCTGTGTTGGTGCGCACAATATGCAGCATATATCCTTTTTCTTCAAGGGTTTGCTTTAGAGCTAGCCTTGAAGCCTCCAGGTCTGTCAGCTGCTTAGCCGGCAGTGAAAGGTTCTCAATCGAGAGGTTAAACTCACCGCGCGCATGGTCAAACTCGGTGACCTTGATGATAGCGCCCTTAAAGAGCGGCGGATGTTTCAGTGTTAAGCTGGTCTCAGCATCGTTCGAAGTTTTCATGATGGTGAGCTTGTCGACAAGCTGATCAACGAGCTCTTGCAGGTCGCTGCGCTGAGCTGCTATAGCCTCTCCTTTACCACCAACGTTTTGCACTTCGGTTTTTAACCCGGCGACTGGGTTCACTTGAGCAAGATCCGGCCTCGTCTCTTGACTTAAGTCGACCTTTCCTTCAGCTAATCCGGAATCGGCATCTTCAACCAGAGCTCGCTTGGAAGCTCCGGGTTTGTCCTTTCTTTTCGAGGACATTGAAAAGATCGATTCCTTTTCAACTTCACCCTCACTCTCTTCGATCAAAGCCTCTCGCTCATCACGATCGCGGTCACGTAATACCTCACGAAAACGGTTTTTATCCTCTTTGGGAGGCTCCTTTCGCTGGATATCTGACTTTCGATCTGATGAAGTTGGAGTCTTATCAGGTCCTATGGAAAATTGGCTCTGGTCAACCATATTCCACCTCCTTAAATTTCTCTTCTTTGGTGCAAGCTGTAGGTGATATTTCCTATTTCATCTTGCTCTTTCGCTTCTTCTTCCTCGA
>JAJFMK010000285.1 GCA_021772215.1 Chlamydiota bacterium
GAAGGTACAAGGATGTTCTTAGGCCTTCCAGCTCCTCAAGCTCTTGATGAAAGGGGTTGGTTGGATTGGTTAAAGTTAGATAAACCGATTGCTGGAGCAGGTAGTTTTCTGCCTAGATGGCTTAAGTACAACCATGGGAAAAATGAACTCTTTAGTAGCTCAGGCCCAAGTCAAAAAGATAGTGGTATCTATACAATCCGGATCTTTGGACAGGGAGGAGTTATTGTAGAAGAGCTCAAACTCAGTGTAGAAAGTCAAAGTGAGAAAGAAAACAAATATTCGATGTAGATGTTAACCGGAAATGAGCGGTAAATAAATCCGAAACAGGAAAGCAAAAACAATGCAATTACAATCGTGGATAGGAAGTGCAAAGCACACATCATGCAATCAAGGCGATGAGTCCTCAGTTGCGAAAGTTAAGGCGCTCTGGAGAGGGTCTGCGCTACTCACCGCTATTGTGGGGTCAACATTTTTAGGATTAGCTAGATCCCAAAAGGTCACTGCAACCAATTTGTCTGGTCGTGAGGTGAGGAGGTCAGGAATCCCTCCTGCAGTTAGATCAGTTGTTCCACCACAATCTATATTTCCTGAAACTATCTTCACGTTGTCACTTTCTCCAAGCAATTATTTTACCGATGTAGACTCCCGTGCATTTACCCTGAGCGCAAGTGAAAAGGGACAGTCGACGCTACCTAATTGGTTGGAATTTAAATATAAAGATCACCAATTCATGGGGATCTTAGATACTTCGGGCAATTCTTATGCAGCTCACGTTGTTGACAACTTAGCCTATTTGGCTGACGATACTTCCGGCTTGGTCATCATTGACGTCAGCAACCCCGCCACTCCCACATTAGTTGGGACTTATAATACAGTAGGCAATGCTCGTGGCATTGATGTCGTCGGCTACTTGGCCTATGTGGCTGATGGCTCACCTGGTTTGGCTATTATCAATGTGAGCAACCCCGCCTCTCCCACATTAGTTGGGACTTATAGTACGATAGATCAGGCTCGTAGCGTTCATGTTGTCGGCAATGTCGCCTATGTAGCTGTTGGCAGTTCTGGGCTGCAAATCATTAATGTCAGTAATCCAGCTCTCCCCACATTAACTGGGGCTTATGATACGCCCGGTTTCTCCAACAGCGTTCATGTTGTCGGCAATTTGGCCTATGTAACTGATCAAGCTTTTGGCTTGGCTATTATCAATGTGAGTAACCCCGCTTCCCCCACATTAACAGGGACCTATGATACTTCAGGCAACGCCAATGGTGTGCAGGTGGTAGGGAATTTCGCATATGTCGCTGATGGTACAGCTGGTTTGGCGATCATCGATGTGAGTAGCCCCGCTACCCCAATATTAACAGGGAGCTATGATACGTCAGGCACTGCTAGTGGTATAAAGGTGGTAGGTGATCTGGCCTATGTGGCTGATGGCAGTTATGGTTTGAGCTTAATTGATGTAAGTAACCCTGCTATTCCTAGATTAGCCGGGACCTATGATACGCCAGGCACTGCTAGCGGCATTTATTCTGTTGGTTACTTTGCCTATGTTGCTGATGGTAACGCCGGCCTTCACATTATCGAGGAGCGAAAACAACTTTTTGGTATTCCTAGCAAATCAGATATTGATAACTATGAAATAGAGCTTATTGCTACAGATACAGATCTAAACAGTGCCTCTTCTACGTTTGCTGTTCGCGTGGAGGGTCCACCTGTGACATCCGGTTCAATACCTAACAAGCTTGCAAATATAGGCACATCCTTTAGCTACTTCGTTGACAAAAACGTCTTCCCCGATCCAAATGGCGATGTGGTCTATTACTCTGCACAGCAGACGAACCAAAACCCACTGCCCTCCTGGCTTAGTTTTGCATCGATTGGGATTTTCTCCGGAACACCTCAATCATCTGACACAGGTACCTACCAGATCAATGTTTTTGCCTTTGACGGGTTTGTCTTAGGTAAAGCCAACACAACATTCAACTTTATCGCCGAGCATTTTCCGCAAGTTACGGCGTCGATTGCAAATCAGGGGGCTGACCTTAACCGCCCCTACACCTTCACAGTGCCATCCCAGACATTTTCTGACCAAGATGTGGGGGACCAGCTCACCTACAGTGCAACTCTTAGTAATGGTGACCCTCTCCCATCTTGGCTAAGCTTTAATGCGACAACAGCTCAATTTTCAGGGACACCGACAAATAGTAATACAGGCTCTTTCGCAATCAAAGTCAGCGCTATAGACACCCCTGGAGCTGTTACCTCGACAACATTTACACTCTCTGTAGGTGCATTTCCAGTCCTACTAAACCCAATTAGTGACCAGATTGCTGCTGTTGATATGCCATTCCGTTTTGCCGTACCGGGAAATATCTTCTCGACACCTACTGGAGAGTATCTCACCTATAGAGCAACAAAGGGGGATGGGAGCTTTCTTCCCTCATGGCTCGGCTTTGTTGGATCGAGACTTGAATTTCAAGGAACTGCGCGGCCATCAGATAAAGGAAATGTGGTTATCAAGGTCTTAGCAGAAGATACAAAAGGGGGGATAGCAGAGAGTCTCTTCTCCCTTAACGTCGTTGATAGCCTATCTCAAGAGCTTGTGCGTGTGGGGGGTTCTTTTGCCTATACCATACCAAGCGATATGATCAGCGCCCCCCTTGGCCCGGTCACCTACACGGTAACTCTTGGCGATGGCTCTCCCCTGCCCCCCTGGCTCAGCTACAACTCTGCAACGCATGTCATTAGCGGAGTGCCTCCTAGTGATTCCGATGGAAGCTACAACATCCTCGTGACTGCAGATGACGGCGTGCAAGCTCCAGTTCTTGGTACAGTCACGCTAACTGTCGGCCTTAATGCAGGACCAAAAGTTTCTAACCCCCTATCTAACCAAGTCGCTCAGGTGGGACAGAATTTTAGGTTTGTCGTTCCCGATAACACCTTTGTAGACCCCAATGGTGACTCACTCACCCTCAACGCAATGAGAGCCAATGGAAGGGCTCTTCCATCATGGCTAACCTTTAGTGGTCGCACATTGGAGGGTAAACCGGGTCGTGGTGACACCGGCGCATTTAGTGATAAAACAGTTCCCCTGCAGATCTGCGGCACTGATGGCGATCAGGATGCGTGTAGCATCTTTGACTTAGGTGTACAAGGAACATCGAAGGAAGAGCAAACGTTAGCTATCCTTGGACCCCTTGCAACAGTTGCAGGTCTTGGCATCGCCTGGTACCAAAAAAGAGGTCTTCTCCTCAACCCCTGGAACCGTGAGAAATACGATAAGGGGACAAAAAATGCCTCCATAGGCCAGCCGCTCAACTTCAAACTTGAAACCCCAAAGAGCGAAATCGAAATAATAAGAGCTTTTGAAGGTAAGAGGATGTTCTTAGGCCTTCCAGCTCCTCAAGCTCTTGACGAAAGGGGATGGTTAGACTGGTTAAAGTTAGATAAACCGATTGCTGGAGCAGGTAGCCTGTTACCCAGTTGGCTTGAGTATGACCTAGGAGGCAATGAACTCCTTAGCAGCTTAGGGCCCAGTCAAGATGATGCCGGTATCTACACTGTCCGAGTCTTTGGACAGGGTTCAGTTATCCTTGAAGAATTCAAGTTGAACGTAGGTGGTCAAGCTAAGGATGAGTTTGAAATGTCTGAATTTTAAACTTGCCCCTGCCCTTTCCCTAAAATTTTAATGAATGTCATGCAGGAATGTTGGTTTATATAAATATTCCAACAGATATGTCTTTTCAAGAGCAAGAGCAAGAGCAAGAGTACGAAGATCTACCTTTCTTACTTTCCTCGTTTGCGGGGATTGAGGAGGTAAGCAATGGGGGATATACGCGGAAGAGGGTGGTAAGAACCCTGCTCATCTGAAGGGACAGGCGGCCTGGTGATGATTGAGAGGAGACCCACAGAGATAAGGAATCCCAAGACAACTAGTATAAAGGCAAAGAGCGCTAGGGGGGATTCATACTGAATCCAAAAGGAGCTAAGAGGGGGGCCTATGCTGGAGCCGAGGCCATAGGTGAAAAGTAGGACGCAGGTAATCTTTGTGATATCGCGGGTTTCATAATGGTCGCAAACCTGGGCGATCCCGAGAGGATAGAGGGTAAATGAGAGCCCTCCTAGAA
Organism: Chlamydiota bacterium; assembly: GCA_021772215.1. GTDB lineage: Bacteria > Chlamydiota > Chlamydiia > Chlamydiales > JAJFMK01 > JAJFMK01. The sequence goes on from JAJFMK010000285.1 coordinate 4,128, forward strand.
TGAAGACGGTGAGGAGAGTGGCGGTGAAATCAAACATGACGAAGAGAAGTAAAGCCGCAGGAATAAGGGTGACAAAAGAGACGAGTAGGAGCACTTTACGGCGGTCGAAGTGATCGGAGAGTTGACCAATAGGCCACTGTAGCATTAGGCCGCCGATAATGGTGCAGCTGATAATCCAGGGAACAGAGAAATCGCGGTAGAGAGCAAAGATGGGCATGAAGCTGTAGATCGAGCCTAAGATAAGACCTGCTGTGAAGCAGCCGGTAAAACCAAATGGGGAGACGGAAAAGAGCTTTCTCCAAGAGAGGAGGTTTGGCTCCTCTAGAGGTGGTGAGTTGGAGCGTGTTAAAGCAACCGGAAGGACCGAAAGAGCAAAGAAGAGGGCCGAGATGATATAGGGCTGCGCCGAATCATATTCCACTACGTTTAGGAAAAACTGCCCAAAGCCTTGCGCTCCATAGATGGTAATCATGTAGAGCGAGAGAAGGAGACCGCGGTTTTTCTTCTGACTCTTGGCTATCAGCCAGCTTTCGATCACGATGAAAAGGCCGGCAACACATATGCCTGCGATTAAGCGCAAAATCATCCAGTAGAGGGGTTCGATGTAGAAAGCTTGAAGGAGGACTGTAATTGTCGAAACCGAGGCGAATACTGCAAGGGCGCGAATATGGCCGATACGGCGAATGAGATTTTCGATGCGTAGGGCTCCCAAAAGAAGACCGGTGTAGTAGGCGCCATGGACGAAGCCGATCCAGATATCACTGACCTCTGCAATTGAGAGGCGGATGGTGATAAAAGAGAGGAAAAAGCCGGCGCCGAGCATCATGAATAGACTGCTCAAAACCGGGGCGGAAAATTGTTTAGCTAGGGACCACATGATTTACATCTTAACAGATAAAAAAAATCATGAATAGAGGTTGTCAAATTCTTTCAAAAATGGTAAATAAATATTTTATTAACATAGGAGAATTTGAGAGATGGCTGACAAGGAAGTAATGCTGATTACAGGCTCCTCCGGAAGGGTGGGTCAGGCGCTCATTAACCGCTTTAAAGATCGTTACCAAATCGTTGGATTTGATCGCCATATCAAGGATACCCCGGGTGTTGATCATGTCAAGATGGATGTCACAAGTGATGAGAGCGTCTCGGAGGCGATGGAATATGTGAAAGATAAGTATGGCACCAAGATCGGACCGGTGTTTCATCTGGCAGCATACTACAGTTTTTCGGGAGAGAAGCCGGAGCTCTATGACATCATCACCGTTAACGGCACACGTCGCTTTTTAAAAGCGCTACAGCCCTTTGACGTCTTCCAATTTCACTTCGCTTCGACCCTTTTGGTTTACCAACCATGTGGTCTCAATGAGAAAATTACAGAGAAGTCACCTGTCGATCCTAGATGGGACTATCCCAAATCAAAGGTGAAGACAGAGAGGGTGATGCGCGAAGAGCGAGGAAATATTCCCATCGTTGTGATGCGTATTGCCGGCTGTTATGACGACCTTTGCCACTCAATTCCGATTGGTCACAATATTCAACGTATCTATGAGCATCAGGTCGATTCACACCTATTCCCCGGAAATGCAAGGCATGGTAACCCCTTCTTGCACTTCGAGGATCTGATGGACGCCTATGAGTGCTGCTTGAAAAAACGCGATTCTCTGCCGAGTGAATTTGTCGTCAATATTTCAGAAGATAAAACGATTGCCTACTCCGATCTACAGAATCAGATCTCGGAAATTTTAGAGCATAAAGATTTTGAACTGTTCCGTGTGCCTAAATGGCTAGCAAAGGCCGGTGCTTGGGTTGAGGATGAAATCCCCGGATTTGATTCCTTTGTTCAGCCCTGGATGATCGATATCGCAGACGATCACTACGCCGTCGATATCTCCCTTGCTAAGGAGACCCTCGGCTGGACGCCGAAACATTTCATCGGCAGCTCACTGCCGGTGATGATGGAGCTCCTAAAGACAGATCCTGTCCGCTGGTATGAGATCCAAGGGTTTGAGATGCCGGAACACATTCGTAAACATATTCTAGAGCAGAAAGCCCATGCAGGCTAAGTCGGAGGTAATCAAAAGCGCAAAGAGGTGGACTCTCCACAGTCTTCTCTTTTTAGGACTGTGGCTAATCATCACTGCGCTAAGTTTCACTGTAAGAAGTGAGGCGGTCGTTGTCAGTGATCTAGCGTCAGGGGTGGTGGTTCTCCTACTTAGCTGCTGGGCGCTGCTCTGCCCAGCCTACTGGATTCGTTGGGCGTTGGCATTGGTGGGCGTCTGGCTGCAGTTCGCCCCACTTGCCTTCTGGGCGCCGGATGCTATCTCTTACCTTAATGACACTGTTATCGGCTTTTTGGTAATTACCCTTGCTGTTGTGATTCCCGGTGAGCCATCAGAGGATCTCATATCCGAAGGTGAGATTCCAAAGGGGTGGAGCTACAACCCCTCCGGCTGGCTACAGCGCTGTCCCGTGATTACCCTCTCCTTCTTCTGCTGGATGTTCGCCCGTCTCATGGCCTGCTATCAGCTAGGCTATCTCGATTATGTTTGGGATCCGATTTTTGGCAACGGGACGATGGATGTGATCACATCTCCTCTCTCCAAAAAATTTCCGGTCCCCGATGCCGGCCTTGGTGCGATGGCCTATACGATAGAGGTAATACTGGCAGCGCATGGTAGCGTACGCCGCTGGCACACCCTTCCTTGGTTTGTGGCGCTTTTTGCAATTTTGGTTATCCCCGTCGGCTTTACAAGCATTGTTCTTGTGATGCTTCAGCCAATCATCGTAGGACACTGGTGTTTTTGGTGTCTCTTAACAGCGCTCTCTATGCTCTTAATGATCTCTTTTGCCGTCGATGAGGTGGCCGCGACGCTGCAGTTTTTGCGCCGCGCTAAAAGGGAAGGGCGGTTTTGGCAAACATTTTGGAAGGGAGGCGTTGACCCCGAAGCGAGTTCAGATATTCGCGCGCCAAAGGCAGATTCTCCCTTAAGTGAGAAGCTAAAAGCTGTGGGCCACGGCCTCTCGATTCCCAAAAACCTGGTCGTTACGGCTCTTTTTGGGCTCTGGATGATGTTCTCCCCTAAAATATTTGGCGCTGTGAAGCCCATTGCCGATTTCGATCACATCTTTGGGGCTTTGATTGTTAGTTTCTCCTTCATTGCCACGGCAGAGGTTGTTAGGGCTGCACGTTTTGTCAATGTCACTTTAGGGATTGCCTTGATTGTTGTTGGGCTCTTTGCCAGCCCTTTAGAGATCGCAAATCATTTCATTGTGGGTGCATTGGTCGTAGTGCTCTCTTTTCCCCGCGGCCCTATTCAAGAAACCTACGGATCTTTAAGAAGCTGGATCAAATAGTGTGAAATCAATATGATTTTACCTGATGCGTTACCTGTTACTTCTATTCTGTTTTCCTCTAGTCGCCCTTGATGTGGGAATTGCTGCGATCTTTCGTGATGAGGCGCCCTATTTAAGAGAGTGGATCGAATATCATCGCCTCGTCGGGGTTGAGAAGTTTTACCTCTATAATCACTTCAGTCAAGATAACTTTAGGCAGATGCTGGCTCCGTATGTCAAAGAGGGTATTGTTGAGCTGATCGACTGGCCCTATGAGGTAAAGGAGCGAAGCGACTGGATCCCAACACAGACCGGCGCCTACAAGGATGCGACAAAGCGCGCTTTGGGTGTCTGCCGCTGGCTCGCCTATATCGATGTCGATGAATTTATTTTTCCTGTGGTCGATAGGACTTTGCCAAGATTTCTCTCCCATTTTGAAGACGCAGGTTCCGTTGCGATGAATTGGCTGGTTTTCGGAACTTCAGGAATTAAAAAGCTCGACCCATCGAAGTTAATGATTGAGCAGCTTACGGTACGAGCTAGTGGTCATAACTTTACTCACGCTTGGCTTAAACGAATCGCAAAAACAGAAGCAGTACGAACAGATGTCAACTGGCCAAGTGTTCACTACATCCCATTGAAGAAAGGTTTTGTGGCAGTTGATAGTAACCATCAGAAACTTTGTGATACCAGAGGAAAGGTGAATCATGAAAGGATTCGTCTTAACCACTACTCTTTTAGGGATGAGACCTTCTTTCGTAAGACAAAGTTAAACCGTCCCAACATCACTCCCGCAAGAAAAAAAGAGTTGCTACACCTGGCCTCACAGGCCAACAGAGTCAAAGATGAATCGATTTTGCGTTATGCCAATGAGTTAAAACGGCGTATCGTTGAGAAGTTTGGCAGCCTGTAAAGAGCCGTAACTGATGATAAAATCGGCGCCGGCGCGCTTCATCGCGGTTAGTGTTTCCATCAGCCCCTTTTCAAACTGCATAAGATTCGCTTTCGCGGCCAAGTGAAGCTGCGCATATTCGCCGCTCACCTGATAGATGCCGACGGGAAGGTTGGTCTGCTCTTTTACTTTTGCCAAGACATCGAGGTAGGGAAGACCCGGTTTAATTAAGAGCATATCGGCTCCCTCCTCTTCGTCCAGCTTCGCCTCTAAAAGCGCCTCTTTCACATTGGCGGGGTTCATCTGATAGCCGCACTTGTCACCGACGAGATTAGAGGAGCCAACAGCGTTGCGAAAAGGTCCATAGAAGGCGGAGGCGTACTTTGCTGCGTAGGAGAGTGTGGAAACTTCAATAAAATTGCTTTCATCAAGAGCGGCGCGGATCGCTTTGATGCGCCCATCCATCATATCGCTTGGCGCGACGACGTCAGCGCCCGCTTCGGCCAAAAGGCAGGCCATCTCTTGCAAAACCTCAACTGTGGGGTCATTTAACACCTCAAATTCCTCATTGATGAGGCCATCATGGCCATGGGAGGTGTAGGGGTCGAGTGCCACATCGACCATCACTGTCATTTTGGGAAAGTGGCTCTTGATCGATGAGATGGCGCGATGGAGGAGATTATCAGCTTGTAGAGCGTAGGAACCCTTCTCATCTTTTAGCGAGGGGTCAATTACAGGAAAGAGCAGCACTGTTTGAATATCATGTTCAGCGAGATTGTGGCACTCCAATAGAAGCTGGTCGAGGCTTAGGTGAAAGACATCAGGAAGGCTTTTGACCTCTCTATGCACCTTTTGCCCCTCAACGACAAAGAGAGGTGCGACCAGATCGTGCGGATGGAGGCGGCTCTCCTGTATGAGAGAGCGGATGGCGGGCGATTTTCTGTTTCGTCTTGGACGCTTTAAAAGGGCTGAAATCATATGTTTAAAATGATATCCTGAACTACATATTAATGGGAGTATCAGATGGCAAAAAAATATAAGATCAATGTGGGCGATGCGATGCCCTCCTTTAGGTTGAATGACCAAAAGGGAAACCCCTTCTCCAGCGATGAGCTCTATGACGCCCCGGCGCTTGTCTACTTCTACCCCAAAGATGACACGCCCGGCTGCACGACGGAAGCTTGCGAATTTCGCGACGCTTTGGAGGAGTTAAAAGAGTTAAGGGTTAGGCTTATTGGGATCAGTCCAGACAGCGTCGAATCTCATCAGAAATTTTATCGAAAGTATAACCTCAACTTCACCCTTCTTGCCGATCCCGAGCATCAAGTGTGCGATCTCTTCGATGTCTGGCAGGAGAAAAATTTATATGGCAACAAGTCGATGGGCGTCGTACGTAGCAGCTTCTTGATCGACGCTGAGGGGAAGATTCGCTGGATTGAGCGCTCTGTTAAGGTGGAGGGCCACATCGAAAGGGTGATCCATGCAATCCAGACCTATGCGACCCTGGAGCCTCAGGAGTGATTAGCGTAACTGTCCTTACAAAGGATAGCGAAAAGACGTTGAAGAAAACCCTCGATTCGCTTCGCTTTTTTGATGAGGTGGTTGTCGCTGATACCGGATCGACAGATCAGACAAAAGAGATTGCTAAAGGCTATCCGAATGTCAATCTTATTGAGATCCCTTTTGAAGGCTTTGGCAAAAGTCACAATAGAGCCTCCGAAGAGGCCAAACATGACTGGATACTCTCTATCGATAGCGATGAGTCTCTCACCGATGAATTAATCGATGAGATTCAAAACCTCTCTTTGGACCCTTTCCAAGTCTACTCGGTTCCGCGCAACAACTACTACCGTGGAAAGTTGATCACAACCTGCGGCTGGTCTCCCGACCGCGTCGTTCGCCTCTATAACAAAAATAGGACCCGCTTTTCAGATCAGCTGGTCCATGAGGCGGTGATTAAAGAGGGAGTCGAAGAGGTCAAGTTGAAGGCAGCTTTGAATCACACACCCTATCTCAACGTTTCCCACTTCTTAGAGAAGATGCAGCGCTACAGCGATCTCTTTGTGAAGCAAAACAGCCAAAAGAGAGCGAGCCACCTCACAGCTTTTAGTCACGGATTTTTTGCTTTTTTTCGCAGCTACATTCTTAAAAGAGGCCTTTTTCAAGGAGGGGTCGGCTTTGAGATCTCCTTCTACAACGCCGCTACCAGCTACTACAAATATCTAAAGCTTACTTTGTGATAAGAGGCCACCTAGCTGCTGTTGAAAGATCTTTGTGACGCTATCCACATTGAAATCCTGCTTTTTTACAGTGTTTCCGTTACGGCGTACAGTGAGGCAAAATTGACCATTGCTTTGGATCACATTGGCATTAAAAGAGTTCGAACCTAAAAAGAACTTGCCTTCGCCTACATCCACAATCGTTCTAAGATTATTCTGAAGGAGAGCCAAAAATCCCATCTGGATAATGATGTTTTCCTCTTTGCCAACCTTTCGTTGCTGAACGATCTTACCTAGGGTAGAGGTAAACAGCTCTTGAAGCTCCACTGCCGCAGTTACGGCCATCGCTACTGGTTTAAAAAGAGGACCTGGATTGCTGCTTAGGCCATTTTTGACAAGACCCTGGATCTCTTTATCCGTGGCTGTCTCACCTATCTCAGAAGAGAGATAGATGGCTAAGCCTTGAACTTCCTTGTCAGTAATCTTCAGAGGGACTTGCAAAATTGCTTTGCCTGGAAAAAATGGGGATTTTAAAGCATATTTCGAGTGACAGCGAAGCTGCCACGGTCAATTCGACGAGGTCGACCCTTGAGGGTCGATTGAGGAGAAGAGACGAAAATAGGCTTTAA
>JAJFMK010000286.1 GCA_021772215.1 Chlamydiota bacterium
GTTCCCGACCCCTACTACGGCGAAGCGAGCCATTTCGAAGAAGTTCTTGATATGCTAGAAGAGGCGTGCGCGGCTCTGCTTGATCAGCTATCTTAAAGCTGGTATTCTTTTCCTCTACCTTGGAAGGATATATGAAAAAGAAGCTACTACTTTCCCAGCCGCGCGGCTTCTGCGCAGGCGTTGAGCGGGCGATCGAAACCGTTGAGAGAGCTCTCAAACTTTGGGGATCACCGATCTATGTCAAGCATGAGATTGTACATAACACATATGTTGTCGATGGCCTGCGCAAGAAGGGGGCTGTCTTTATCGAGGATATCGACGAAGTTCCCGTCGGTGCGCGCCTTATCTACTCTGCCCATGGCGTCTCTCCTGCTGTAAGAGAACAGGCAAAAGAGAGAAAACTTATCGAAATCGACGCCACCTGCGGACTTGTGACCCGCGTTCACTCAGCTGTTAAGCGTTTCGCCAAGCAGGGGTATCAAATTATCCTTATCGGACATAAAAACCATGTCGAGGTGATCGGAACCGCCGGCGAGGCGCCCGATGTCACAACAATTGTAGAGTGCGCCAAAGATGTGGAGGCGCTACAATATAGCCAGGATGAAAAACTCTTCTATATCACACAGACCACTTTGAGTCTTGATGATGTGAAAGAGGTGACTGCCGCTTTAATCAAAAAGTATCCTCAAATTGAGACACTTCCAAGCTCCTCCATCTGCTACGCCACCACAAACCGTCAGATGGGCCTTCGTGAAATTACCGATCTGACCGATCTCATTTTAGTGGTCGGCGATCCCACCAGCTCCAACTCCAACCGTCTGCGTGAGGTGGCTGAGATGAGGGGAGTGCGCTCCTTTCTCATCAACAACGAAAGTGAGATCGATCCAAGCTGGCTCGATGGAATGGAGACCGTTGGTCTCACAGCAGGGGCCTCAACGCCAGAAGAGCTTGTTCAGCGCTGCATCGAAAGACTTTTGGAGCTTGGTGTCGATGAAGTTGAAGATGTTGTCTACAAAAAAGAGGATGTCTTCTTCCAGCTTCCCAAACAGGTGCTCTCTTGAAGAAGCAATTTCTTGCTCTGTTTCTATTTCCCTTTGCTCTACAAGCGGGCCTTGGTCTCACTCTTGACGCCGGCGTCGGCATACGCCGCGGCGACTTTAACTGGAGTATTGGCGAGCTCGATAAAAGCGTTGATGTTGTCTCTGAGCTTCGCTGGAACGATATCAAAGCTGTCGACCTCTGTGTCGAGGGACGCCTCCCTTATGCCGGAGGCAAAAGCGTCGGTTTCGAGCTGCACTATGCTCCAATCTTTGAAGGGATGGTCACCGATTCCGATTTTCTCTTAAGTGGTAAGCGGGCCGAGTTCTCTCATACCGAATCCGATGCTGACAAGGGCTATCTTCTTGATCTCACACTCAAAAGCGATAACTACTTTCCCCTTCTAGGAAATAGCCTGATCGCCAACTTTACAGGTGGCTACTGCTACCATCGCCAACATCTCTCCAGTATTGAGGGGATACAGCTCGTCGATGGTCAAGAGAGCGACCTTAAAGGAAACAACAGCCGCTATACGACCCTTTGGAGCGGCGCCTTCTTAGGCGCTGACGCCATTACAGCGATGACTTATCCTCTAACCGCCTCCGTTGGCTACCGCTTTCAATATATGAGCTACCACGCCACAGGCCACTGGAATTTACGCGACGATATTGTCGAGCCCTTTTCCCATAAGGCGAGCCAAGCCTACGCCAACATCATTATCGCTAGGGCGAGCTACTATATCCTTCCGATGATCACCCTCGGCTTCGAGGCGCAGTGGCAATACTTTTTTGCCAAAGATGGCACCGACGAGACTAGCGTGAGAACCAAAGATGGCGTCATCATCGCCAAAGGGCGCCTCAACCATGTAGGTTGGAATAACCGCATCTACCTAATCCATCTAGCGCTCTCTTTTTAAATGTCTGCCTACATCACTCAAGTCTCAAAATTAATTAGGCAATCAGAAGAGTTTGATCGTCTAGAACCTCGTGCCATCTCAAGGTTCCTGAAAGAGAACCTACCAACACCTCAAAGGATTGATGAGCTCTCAAAGCTGATCTTTGATGGAACTGAACAGCTCTGTGGCGACAATCAGCTCTTTTTGGGGAGGAGCCCAGACATTTTTTTTGTCACAGAGTTTGGAACTCCAGCAGAACAAATGGCAAAAATTCGAGACCTATCATGGAAAGAAGCGAATAGAAAAGTAAGAAATGCCGTCGAAAATCAGGTGAGGCAAGAGGGGATTGGTTCAGGCAGCTCTCGAGCAGTTCAGTTATTAACAGCTGAAAAGCTGAAGAGCATTGCTGAGAGTGCTGTCCAATACTCCCTTCATGAAAGAAGAGCAGTAAGGGATTTGTGTCTGTATATCCAATCTAAAGATCTTGAGACAGTCGTCACTCAGAAAATTGCAGAGGAGGTTAAAAAAGAGGATCCAGGATGCCTACCAATTGACTCGGCAGAAATAATGATGTTCAATTTAATTTTTAGCCAGCTTCATGAATTGAGTGTCCCAAATGAAGAGGAGATGACTCAAAAAGATTGTGAAAAGGTGCTGAAGCTTTTAGAGCTGATGGATCAATTTGCTACGAGACTAGGTGTAGGTCAAGAAGAAATTCTTCTAGTTGTTAAAAGCGTTATGGTGCGTTTAGGCGCCGAGCGATTTCGACACTCAGGAGATGTCTTGATGGAGGATATTTCCGAAGTAGCAAAATCTCCGTTTCAGTTTGCTTTGCCTGTCCACGATATATTATCTACAACAGTTAACCAGTGTAGAAACTTGACATCTACAGGTTTTGCATTTGATCCAAGTCAGATTAACCCGAAAGGGTTATCAACCTACGATCGTTTTTCTTGGAAATTAGTCATTCTTTTGGTCGATGTTTTACGAGCAGTTCAAGAGACAGACTACTTCGGAGGCCAAAAAACCTTTTTTCAGCAATTTGACCAATTTAAGGACTCTGAAAAACCGAGGGAATCGATACCCTTGACTGAAGCAGAGATCGAAAAACTTCAAGAAGACTGCAAAGGACCAAGACCCTTTCTAAAAAAGAAAAAAAAGAAAAAAGGAGCAGCCCCCCCAAAGAGACAGATTGAATTAGATGGGGGAAGCTCAAGCTCAAGCAGAGAAAAGAAAATTGAGGCACCTCAACTCAGCGAAATGGAAAGAAAATTGAATGCATTTATGGCTCAATCTTTCCCATTTGCCACTAGAGTCAAACGTTGGTTTCGCATTAAAAATCTTGAAGAGATCAAAGACTTTACGGATCGAGGTGTAAAGAGCTACACCAGTTTAAGTAGTGAAGAGGACTTAGAGAGAGTTAAGCGCCTCCACACTTTCCCACCAATTGAACGGGTCTATTTTGATGAAGAATTGAAGAAGACCTACTGCAAAGAGTTAGATAATGGTTTCAAGATGGTAGGTTTTATGGAGTGGAGTGGCAGAAAAGTTTGGGGAACGATTGAAATTGCCCTAGATGGAAAAAAAGTTATCCACCGCTACTTTAAACCTACAAATGAGAAAAGGATATCCTTTGAGGGTCTGCTTAGTGGTGAATTTACTACTCAAGGGGACAGCTTCGACAAAGAGCTTGAGAAGAACGAGATTCTCTTCAGCGATGCTGTAGTAAAGATGTCCGATCAGAAGATTCTTTCTGTCCAGCATGAGGGTTGTAGCGTCTTTGCTCTTCCCCTATTACTTACTCAAGTTATATAATATTTCCTCAAACGTTTAATATTTTTTAAAAGATTTTACATGTCTAATTACAGCGCTCGCCTTCTTGGTTTTTTTAAAAGCTTGAATGAATTTGATAATTTGAGCCCAGCTGAGATTCCGGGCTATCTTCGCAAGGTACTTCCGAAACCTGAGGATGTCAGTAAAATCTCTAAGCTTGTTTTTGAGGCAACAGACGCATTCTGCCTTGAAAAAAAGATGGTTGCTCACCTTGATACAAGCCAATTTTCTTCTCAAATTCAAAGAATTTCGCTAAATGAAGCCATTTGGGATTTTCTCTCAAGTACTGTTGAAAAGAATATACGGGAAGAAGTTGAAAAAAATGAGGGAGAGTCAAAGAGTTCTCGAGCAGTTAGTATACTGACGCAAGAAAAGATACAAGCACTTGCAGCAGATGTTTTTAAGTACTGCAAAAGAGAGCGAGGGCACATTAGAAATCTCCTGCTGTTTTTGAAAGGAAAAGAATTAGAAAATTTAATCACTGAGGCGAACTATAAAACGGTAGGGTCTAATACGAATGACTCAAATGACGATCACTACTTTGTTGAAATCGAATCGAGTGAGTTATTGATGTTAAACCTCCTCAGTCAGAAGATAAAGGATCTCTTACAATTTCCCCCTGGCAGATTTGATAGTAAAAATGCTCCGGAAATTCATCACCTTATTCTACAAATGGAAAGTATTATCTCTTCTCAGGGAATTGAGAATGAGGGAAGAGAAGCTATGTTTATATTGGTACGGGGCGCTCTCTCACGTATATCTACTCAGTCATTTTTGGATACCATTACGGCTACTAAAAAAGATTGTAATGACATAATTGAGAATCATTTTGTAAATGCCTTTTCTCTCATGACGCTCATAGAAGTTGGTTCAATAAATTATCTAAAAATATACAAATCCGAATTATCTGATGTGAAGAATAATCCAAAAGCCTTCACACTACACGATCGCCTTTATTGGCAATTTGCACTCTATAGCTATGAACTACTATCTTTAGTTCGTGATCAGAATTACACAACATGTCAGGAAAAGTTTTTTAAAAAGTACTGCAAGATTGAAGAAATAGGGAAGAAAGAGCCAGCCATTGCCCCTCTTACTGATGGAGAGATAGAGCAACTAAGTAGAGAGAGCCAACCGAAAAGGAGGAACGCCTCAAATAAGAAAAAGCAGCCTGTAGCCGCGAAAAAGCCAGCTGCTATAGATGAGGGT
>JAJFMK010000287.1 GCA_021772215.1 Chlamydiota bacterium
GGGTAAGAAGCGGATGAAGGAGATCGGTAAGGTCAATATCCCGCAGGGCGCCTTTATGGCAGTGCTAAGGGCAGGTGAGGAATGAGTGTCACCACCTCCACAAAGAAGAAGGAGCAGATTTCTAAAAAAGAGACGCCGCGCCATGTCGCTATTATCCCTGATGGCAATCGCCGCTGGGCCAATGAGCAAGGGCTGCACCCCTTTGAGGGGCACGCTAAAGGAGCTGAGGTTCTCACCGACACCTTGCGTGCTGCTAAAGACTTAGGAATTGAAACGATCACCTTCTACTTCTTCTCCACTGAGAACTGGGCGCGCTCCAAAGAGGAGATCTCTGCGCTGATGGCGATTCTCGTTTTGATGCTCGATCGTGAAAGAGAGGATATGGTAGAAGAGGGTGTTTGCTTCGATACCATTGGTGATTTAAGCCCCTTTCCCGACACTGTCATAGAGGCAATCGAAAAGAGTAAAGAGGCGACAAAAGATTGTGATAAGATCAATGCAGTGTTGGCGCTCAATTACGGTTCCCGCAATGAAATTACTAGAGCGGTGCAAAAAATCGTTGATGAGGGACATGCACAAGTGAGTGAGGAGCTGATTGCGAAGCATCTCGACACAGCTCCCTTTGGCGACCCAGAGCTTCTGATTCGCACCAGCGGTGAGTTGCGCGTCAGCAACTTTCTTCTCTGGCAGCTCTCCTATACGGAGTTTGTGCCGATGAAGATCTATTGGCCCGATTTTACTAAAGAACATTTAAAAGAAGCTGTGGCTAGCTATCAGATGAGAAAGCGACGAATAGGTAGGTAAGTGATGAAGCATAAGAGCTTTTACCAAAGAATTTTAGTAGGATCTATTTTGACAGTCCTTATGCTGCTCATCATCTCCTATTCGCATAGACCCTTAGTCTGGATTCCTTTCGCCACTATTGTGGCGCTGATCATTTCGGCTAGTCTATTAGAGTTTTTCCAGATGGCTAAAAACAAGGGCCTCTACCCCAAGACAGAGCTTATTTTGACGCTCTCTATCGTCTATTTTGCCTCTTGGGTCTTTTTCTACCACACGTCCCTCTCCCCCCTTCTCCCCTCCTCTGTCCTCCTCGCCACACTGATCGCCCCCTTCCTTGTCGCCTTTCGCCGAGGCGAAGAGCCAATTAAGACTATCTCGGTGAGTCTCTTTGGCTTCTTCTACATTACACTGCCACTCACCTGCTTCTACCTGATCAACTACTACTTTCCTACAGAAGATGCACAGTCGGGCCCCATCTGGCTCCTCTACCTCGTCCTCGTCACGAAGGTGGGCGATATGATGGCCTACTTCATCGGCTCAAAGCTTGGTGAAAAGAAGCTCGCCCCTAAAATCAGCCCCAAAAAGACTTTAGAAGGTTCTCTCGGCGGCCTTCTCGGCTCGATCGTCACAAGCCTTATATTTTCCTTCACAGCCCTTGAAATTGGCCTCTTCGAATCGATTCTCTTAGGCTTTGTCATGGGAGTCTTAGGCCAGCTCGGTGACCTAGCCGAGTCACTCCTCAAGCGTGATGCGGGCGTCAAAGATAGCAGCAGCCTTCCCGGCCTCGGCGGCGTCCTAGACATCGTCGATTCGATGATCTTCACCTGCCCCTTCATCTTCCTCTACCTGATCCATAGATGGCCTGAGTGCCTCTAAATCTGATTCAATTTACACTTTTGGGAACCTAAAAATGTAACATATAACATATTTAGGTTCCTAAAAATGTGTATTTTCACGTTTTTTGGTTCCCAAAAGTGGTAAAATAGTTTATTGTGGTGGTATGGAGCGAGAACAGATTGTACAGCTGAAAAAATGGAAAACGGATGCCAGACGTAAACCGCTGCTTCTCATGGGAGCGCGGCAGGTTGGTAAAACATTTTTACTCAAGGCATTTGGTGATCAAGAGTATCGACAAACTGTCTACTTAAACTTTGAAGACAAACCAAAGCTCAAATCTCTTTTTAAAGACTCTCTTAATCCAAAAGAGATTATCCGTAATATGGAAATTGAATTCGAAGTTTCTGTTTCGTCAGAAGATACGTTGATTATCTTTGACGAAGTTCAAGAGTGCCCTGAAGCTTTAAATAGTCTAAAGTACTTCAATGAAACCGCAAAAGAGTATCATGTTTGCGCCGCGGGGTCGCTTCTGGGTGTTAAGTTGATGCATACGAAAGGCTTTCCTGTCGGCCAAGTCAATTTTCAACACTTATATCCTTTAAGTTTTCTTGAGTTTCTTCATGCGTTGGGGGAGTTAAAGCTACATGAATTTCTAAATAGTTATTCCGAGTTGACTCCTCTGCCTGCAAGTGTGCATGAAAAGACTCTCCATTTCTTTAAAATCTACCTTTATGTTGGAGGAATGCCAGAGGCGGTGAATGCGTATTTGGAATCTAAAAATATTTTAGATGTCACGGCTGTTCTCCAAGCGATACTACAGGCCTACAGTCTAGATTTTGCCAAGCATGCTCCCAAGAATCAAATCATGAAGATCAACCAAGTTTGGGAATCTATTCCAGGACAGCTGGCTAAAGAGAATAAAAAATTTATATACTCTGTTATCAGAAAAGGGGCGCGTGCAAAAGAATTTGAAGAGGCAATCCAGTGGTTAGCAGAAGCGCAAATGATCTACAAAGTCCACAACATCTCTACACCCAAACTTCCTCTCGAAGCTTATGCGAGTCTAGATTTTTTTAAAATTTACCTTTTAGATATCGGACTGTTATGTGCAATGGCTCATCTTCCTCCTAAGGCTCTTATCGAAGGAGACACCCTGTTTCAAGAATTTCGCGGTGCTTTGGTTGAAAATTACGTTGTTCAAGAGCTTACACGAAATGAACAGCCTCTTTACTACTGGACGAGTGAAGGAAAGGCGGAAATCGATTTCATTTTACAACGTGAGAATCACATCTTCCCGATTGAAGTAAAGTCAGGAAATTCCAAAAGGAAGCAGAGCCTTCGTGTTTATCAAGACAAGTACCAGCCTAAGCTTGCCCTTAGATTTTCTCCTATGAACTTAAGAAAAGATGGAAAAATCCTTAACTGTCCCCTCTATCTCATTCATCGTTTAGGAGATTTACTAGAAAATAAACTCCAATAAGAAACTTCTGTTCCCAGGCATCTTTTCTGATCCTGGCACCGATGAACGATTTAGCGAGAAGGATCAGTCAATAGCAACTTTTATCTCATTTTAGATGTGTAGGGGGATTCCCCCTACACATCTTGTAATATATGACGCATTGACCTCTTGAGTGTGGTATCCGAGCCTTGGTCCTAGAGGTTATTAGTTTAAATGGCTCACTTTTTTCTATTTTAGCTTTCCAAACTTCTCTTCCAGTAGAGCATAGAAGGTATGGATCTCTTCTGAGAGAGCGGTGCTGTAGGCTTCTGGATCTGATTGCGTGGGAATACTACGAGCTAGGTCAATAGATAGTCTTTCAGATTGGGAGTCTTTAAAGCCGGGGTTTTGTTCGAGGTTAGCGCTCCATTTTCTAATCTCCTCTCTCAT
>JAJFMK010000288.1 GCA_021772215.1 Chlamydiota bacterium
CCAATCAACGGGATTGTGTGCATGTTGAAGAAGGTAGGGGGACTTCTCATTGGCTAATCGATTAGAAAAACCACCCTTCTTATCTCTCTTTTTATCTGCCATATCCTGACCATGGCAGTTCTAACTTTTTTTTACAATGGAACCTAGTAGATCGTCAAAGTCACATGTGCGAGACACCCAAATAATGTTTTGGTCTGGCTTTTCATAAATGAGCCTCCCCTCAAATGTTAAGGTGAGGCTGCAGAGTTCATTTATAAGATGCAGAAATCGTAAACCAATTTTTTGAATCGATTGATCAACGCCATTATTATTATTGAGCGGCCAGATCATCAATCCCGCAGCTCCCCCCTCTATTTGAACAACGGTGATCTGCCCGACTAATTTCTTAGCTTCCGCCATATCATGCTGATATTCCGCATTCCGAAGAAGAAGCTCCTCTGTGAGTTTTTTTATACAGTGAAGAAGCTGATCGAGCTCAGTGGTGTTTAACGGAGTAGCTGTTGTCTTAGGTAAAGATGAAGTAATAGCCATAAATTGCAACTATTCTATCATAACCCCTATCAGCTGAAAATGTAGAAAATTTTTTAAAATTATTGCAACATTACTGCTTACAATTGTAAGGTGATAAAAAAGGTTTCTGGAGGAACTTATGCCGCTGATTCCCATGCGTCCATTACTCGACTATGCAAAAGAGCACAACTTTGGCTGTGTTGCTCTCAATGTAAATAATATGGAGCAGATCCAGGCGATTATGGAGGCAGGCCGCGCCACAAACAGTCCGGTAATCGTCCAAGCGAGCCGCGGCGCAAGGAAATACACAAATGATGCCTTTTTACGTCACCTAATGCTAGCAGCTGTGGAGCTCTATCCTGATCTACCCATTGTGATGCACCAAGACCATGGAAACAGCCCCGAAACCTGCATCAGCGCGATGAAGCAGGGCTTTACCAGCGTCATGATGGATGGCTCCCTAGAAGAGGATGGCAAAACGCCTGCGAGCTATGAATATAACGTCGCCGTTACCCGCTATGTAGTTGATGTCGCCCACTCTCTCGGCGTCTCTGTCGAAGGAGAGCTTGGCGTTTTAGGCTCACTTGTGACCGGTATGGGAGACAAAGAGGATGGCCATGGCGCCGAAGGGAAGCTCTCGCTTGATCAGCTCCTCACCGACCCCGACCAGGCTGTCGATTTCGTTCAGAGAACAGGCGTCGACTCTTTGGCTGTCGCCATCGGAACAAGCCACGGCGCCTATAAATTCACCGAAGAGCCGACAGGAGAGGTCTTAGCGATCGATCGGATCTTAGAGATCCATCGGAAAATCCCCAATACACACCTCGTTATGCATGGCTCGAGCTCCGTGCCGCAAGACCTCTTAAAAATCATCAACGATCATGGCGGTAAGATCCGCCCAACCTTTGGCGTCCCTGTCCAAGAGATTCAAAAAGGGATCCAAGCTGGTGTTCGAAAAGTCAATGTCGACACCGACAACCGCCTTGCGATGACAGGAGCGATCAGAACGCTCTTTCAAGAGCACCCGGAAGAGTTTGACCTCCGTAAATACTTAACTCCGGCGAGAAGCGCGATGCAAAAGGTTTGCGAGGCGCGCATGCGCGAGTTTGGCCAGGCGGGCCATGCAAGTGAAATTCCTTACATCACATTAGAAGAGATGGCTAAGGCCTACAAAGAGGGCAAATTTGGCGAATCTGCCAAGCCGACCTCTTCGTGGCGAAACTTCGAAGTCTCTTCTGTCACTTAAACAATTATCGGGGGTGGACATGTTTCAAAAAAGAGATTTCTTACTGTTTAGCTCTGCGCTTTTTACAATCTGTGTGCTCTCAATCGTCTCCATTCCCTACTGGCAGCAGCTCAATGCAGAGAGTCCAGGCAAAGAAAATCGCGCTGTCAACCAATATCCACTCCCCCGCATCCACGTTGTCCAAGAGGGTGAGACCCTTCCCCAAATCTCCAAAATCTACTACGGCACAAGCCAACACTGGAAAGAGATCCTAAACGCCAACAGAGATGACATCCCCGATCAAAACCATTTAAGACCCGGCACACAGCTCCTGATTCCTCAATCAAATCAATAACTGTTTTAAGATTCTCCTTGAAAATAATTATTACTGTTTAGATGATGTTGAGCGGAGAAATCCTGTACAGCCGTCGGCTGTTCAGTCGTTAAAATTTCTAAAGGATAACAATGGCAACTGCAATCAAACACTCAAGCCCTGTCAAAACCAACCATGAACCATTGAAAGTCAATAGAACAGCAGATGCTGAATTGGCTGCCATTGAAAAAGTAAATGAGCTCTTTAAACAGGGGCGAATCTTCCCAAAAATAGTCAATGAGCACGGCGTAGTCGAACGTATCAGTTCTGTTGAACAGCTGCATAAGTTTATCAAAAAAAAATATGTACTTCATGTCAACGGGGCTCTGTTTTTTCTCTCCCTTCCAGGGCTAAAAGGTGGAGCACCTAATGTTGATGAGCATAAGCTTAGGGAAGAGACATTGAGAGCAATCAGCTCGCTTAAGAAAAACATGAAATATCGGCAATATATGCCAATTTCAACTGAAGAAAACTATAGCAAAATTCAGCTAGACTGCCTATCTATGGGGGTATTGATAAAGTTGGCAGAAGCTTCAAACAAGAAAGATTACATTCTTGAACTTACAGACGCTCTTAATTTAGAAATAAGCCACCATATTCCGCTTCAAATTAAGACACAACTCTTCCACCTTATAAAAGAGATAACACTAGCCAATTTTGTTGAAAACACTGAAGAAACTCCTACGCATTCTGCAACGCGAACCATGGTTCAAAATGCAATCAGTGGGCACTTAAAAGCAATATTAAGCCAGGAGTCGCAAAAAGACAGCTCCAAAATTTTTTGGATAAATCGGGCCTTATATGAACTTGAAACAATTAAGGTCCTCCTAGAGCCGCAGCTTGCTAAAACTAAAGCTACTTCAACAGAAAAGATTACAGCAGGAATTAAAGCAGCTGCAAGTATCGTTCGTATCTTTACTGGCGATCCTAGAGAGATTGGCAATTTATTCCAAGAGGGTCTTAGCAAAATCCACGAATTATGTTCAGAAATGGTGCAAAACGAACTCTTTAAAAATGTTTGTATGGTAGAAATTTACAATCATTTGGCACTAAACTCGGACAACCTCAGCGAAGAGAGAGTTTTCCTTTTATTCAAAGATATAATTACTTACTACGATAAAATTAAACGGGGTGGAAAGCTAGAATCTCATTGGATTATCCTTTATGGCTGTTTAGACGCTCTTTACCACCTGGCAGCAAGATATGCCTACTATGGTAATCCAACAGCTGTTAGAAAGCTCCACAGCGAACTGTTTAGACTTATATCTAGTCAATTTCCATTCAACAGCGGCTTGTTTGCTACTTTTTTTTCTCCCACCTTACTACGAGAGAGAACAGAACTAAAGTTAATCGAAATTCTCACTCTATTTTCCCAAAGTACTCTTCTAGATTCCCAAATAAGAGCCCAATATAGGCAGCTAAAGGAATCCTTAAAAGATCCGAAAAAAAAACTAATCGACAAGTCTCAAAAAGGAAATAACTTTCTTTCTCTCTCAAATCCACATAAAGAGTTTTTTCCAACTTTCACCTTAGAAAATGTTCGTTGGTTTGAATTTCTCAGCAAACTCTATGAAAACCATCAAAGGCTTGATCAAACCTCTCTGAACAAAATTCTGATGAGCAGTCAATCTCTCCCTAAAGCTCAAGATCTTCCGGAATTACTTAGAAAGGGAATTGAAGCGTTCGACAAAGAAAAGGCACATTTTTACAGCGCACACTACTGCGGCTACTTAGGTCTTAGAAAAAGAAAACTCTTTGGTGAATTTGCTCTTGCCACCCCGGTTGTAAGTTCTTCTTATTCAGCAAATAGAGGAGGAGTGCAAACGTTCTTTAGGGCTATCGATATCCCTGAAGCCAGCGGTAGCGGCTCGAGGC
>JAJFMK010000289.1 GCA_021772215.1 Chlamydiota bacterium
AAAAACCTGACTTGATAGTGAGCAGAAAAAGAATGCAAATATTAATAAAGTTGACTGTCTGTTCATGTAAAAAGTGTTATCCTTATAAGTTTACAATTCGTTTTTGATAATAGGTGTCTAGGTCGGTCTGTTCTCTCTCAAAGTCAGCTTTATGCTTATGAGATAATCTATATTCAGATTGATACTTGATGAAACAGCTATGCTCTTCAGAATAAATCCCCTTAGACCAGCGGGTTGTTCCATCAATGGGCCTTACAGCATACATGATGTAAGGAAAAAACTTTGCAGATTTGAGTACGCCATTTTGAGCCAGGTGGAATTTGATAAACCTTTCAATGTTTCTGTTGCCTGATCCTTTCAATTTGTTAAAGTATTCCTTTCCTCTATATAGCATATTATTGAGCATATTTAGATAAGGAACGACAAATTGCTTTGGTAAAACGACGTGTCTATCCGTTACGCCACCATAAAATTCACCATTAGGTAAGTAGAAATGATCTTCAGAGAGGAGCTCTACTTTTGGATGAGGCAGTGTGTAGATGTAGTCGCTTCTTGTGATGATGAAATAATCGTATTCATCTAGCAGGTTTTTCTCTAAGATATTCTTTAACAGAAACCAGCGAAAATATATCAATATCCCTGCCCCACCTCTTTGGGGGTGTTTATCGTCCTTGATGCCCCCTAGAAAGCAGGGGCTTATTTTTAGAAACTCACGCCAGTGTAAATAGTTTTGATTGGGAGGCTTGCTCTCTAGCATTGTTTCATAAGCATAATCAAATGCTGCTGAGTATTCCTCTAACTCCTCGTGACAAAATCTATATTTAGCATTTTTGTAGAAGGGATTGTCGTAGTCGTAGTTTTCGTCTACACCAATGCAAACTGCAAGATCGCCGTTGACTACATCAATTAGATTTTCTTTAATGTTATCATATGTTAACTCGTGAGCTCTTGTCTGCGCAAAAATGATTACTAAAGTTTTTTTGATCCCATCGCTTGCAAACGAACAATTGAAAAATAATGAAAACAAAACAACATAAAGGGATAGGGTTCGTTTCATCTAGATAGTCTACGCTCCTGTGTATGAGTTATTTCTGTGTCATGTTGAAAATATAAATAATTTCGATCATTGGGGCAAGTTATAAATTGAAAGCGTAATATAACCCCAGAGGCTGTTTCATAATTACTCGATAGGAGAAATGAGATGATTTTTAAGGGCAAGGCTACCCTAGAGGGTGGGTGAGGAAAAAATGAGCCAATACCACCAGAAAGGGCGCTTTCTATCCTATCGATGAATTTTTAAACTAAAAGCGCCTTAAATCTCAGAGAAACAGCGTTAGTTGACAAAATTGAGCTCTGAATATCTCTTGATGAGGAAATAGAGGTAGATTAATTGGTCGTCGATCAGTAGATGAGACAGAGCAAAGTTGTGCGCATTCAACGCGATCTGCTCACACTCTGAGTCGTGGGTTTTGGCCCATTCGATTTTTTCGACTAGATCGACCAGATCCTCTTTGACAGGAACGTAATGGACATAGGGTTTAAGTTCACGATAATACCACTGAACCCAGGTTGAGTCGGTTTTGAATAGTAGAGAGTTTGTCAAAAGCTTCCAAAAGGAGTGGCCATATGCTGAGACGCCTCCATCAATGAGGAGGTGATATTTATAGGTGAACTGCTCTTCAAAGGATAGCCAATCTCCTTTGAGAGTAGCAAGATAGGGAACGCTCTTTTCAAGATCGCCGCTAACAGTAAACTTTGCGTTGATGAGGTGGGGGTAGTCTCGTGATAATTCACACAATTTAACACGCGAAAACATCTGCAGGTTGTCTGGGGTATGCTGGGTACGGCGATTGTTATAGGTATGTTGCCCTACAGACCCTCTCCAAACTAAAAGAGGGATTTTATTATCCCATGGAGAGACATATTCAGTGAGGTCGCGGTTTTTCAACACCTGAAAATTTTGCGTCAATGCTTGGTAGTCTGGAATAAGGATGGTTGGCGCACCGAGAGTTTTACACATCGTAAAGATGGGAAAAGTCTCTCCTGGATGGACTCTCGAAGCGAGGTCTTCATACACGCCGTCATGAACTGAGAAATAGAAGGTTGTATCGGGCAGCTTCTTAAAACGGCCTATCATCTCTAGTGACTTTTTGATCGTTTTTATTCTCTGCTTTTGTCCATCTGTAAGAGCAAAACTTTCTGTTGAGATCCTGTTATTTAGAATGGTGACTTTAACAATGCGGCGCGCTTCGGGAAAGAGCCTGAACAGCTCATTAAGTTTTGTTTTAGAGAGGGTTTTATCGTGATAGGGAGCAAGCTCCTCGTGAATCGCCTCATCAATCCATTGAGGGCACTCATCAAAGAGTCGATTGGCGAGTTCTCTGTTTGCCAAAAGTGTTGAACAGAGAAAGAGAAAAAGGGCGAATGATTTCATAAAAATTCCAGTTTTAAAGGGATCTTTCCCCCGAAGGACGCTTCGGGGGAAGATGTTGTGGTTAGAGAAGGGCGAGTTCTTCGGCGTTTTCCTCTGCCTTTTCTTCCGGTTTGGCGGGCTTTTCGGTTTTTTGGGCGTAGATCTTGCTCTCGATCTCCTCGAGGAGTTTGAGGTCGTTTTTGAGCGCTTCACGCACCGCCTCTCGTCCTTGACCGAGCCTGTCGCCGTTGTAGCTAAACCAGGCGCCTCTTTTATCAATAATACCTCTTTCACAGGCAATATCGATCGCATTGCCTGTGCGCGAGATTCCCTCGTTAAAGAGGATATCAAACTCTGCGATACGGAAAGGGGGCGCCATTTTGTTTTTGACCACCTTCACCTTGACGCGGATGCCCACATCTTCATTGTTGGGGCCTTTGATCGCGGCGGTTCTTCGGATCTCCATACGAACAGAAGAGTAGAATTTGAGGGCTCGTCCTCCCGTCGTTGTCTCCGGGTTTCCGTAGACAATGCCAATCTTCTCCCTAACCTGGTTGATGAAAATACAGCAGGTGTTGCTTTTAGACAGCGCGGCGGTGAGTTTTCTTAACGCTTGTGACATCATACGCGCCTGAAGACCCATGAAAGAGTCGCCGATCTCTCCTTCGAGCTCTGCCTTAGGAAGGAGTGCAGCGACGGAGTCGATCACAATCACATCGACAGCGTTGGATCTGGCCAGCATCTCGGCGATGTTGAGCGCCTCTTCACCGCTATCTGGTTGGGAGATGAGAAGGTCATTGACGTCGACGCCAATTTTGGCAGCGTATGCGGGATCGAGCGCATGCTCAGCGTCGATGTAGGCGGCCACGCCGCCCGCTTTTTGGGCGTTGGCAACGATGTGGACCGCTAGGGTCGACTTACCGGCCGATTCAGGGCCGTAGATCTCAACGACACGGCCTCTGGGAACGCCGTTGATGCCAAGAGCGATGTCTAAGGAGAGAGCTCCAGTTTTGATCGAGCTAATCTCACGCGTCGAGGAGTGCTTTCCGAGACTCATAATAGCGCCATCGCCAAACTGCTTCTTGATGTAACTGAGCGCATTATCTAGCGCCTTTTTCTTTTCACTCTCTTGGGGATTAGCCATATTGAATACTCCTCATGTTTATGGATACAATGAACTAGATTAGCAAAGTTCCTCGATAATGGAAAGATGATGGTTAACTTGTTGATAATCAACCTCTCTAAAAGAGATTGACGTAAGGGGGCAGGGCTGCTCTAATGAAGGTATAGAAACCATAAAGCCATGGGGGTGGTTATGTGGAAGTTATTCTCTCTTAGCTTGTTTGTGCTAAGCTTCTTACTTACAGGACCGGTTGTGGCTCAGGAAGATAGCCGCGATGACACCTCATTTAGCGACGGTTACAACCTCTACGATCGCAACCGCGAGGGGTTGGATTGGAATCGTTATAACTATCCTAACTCCGGCAGAAACCGCACTGAAAGATAGAGTCAGAAGAGGAGCCTGTCTGTTAGAGGGTGATCGTGAGGCTCCGCCTCGATCGCTCCTACATGGCGCTGCTCTTTAAAAGCGACACCTGCTTTAGGAGTCTCTTCGGGAACAAGCTTTAAGAACTTGTCGTAGTAGCCCAAACCAAAACCTAAGCGGTGCATCTCATCGTCGATAGCTAGAGCGGGCACGAGGATCAAGAAGAGCTCACTTAAGGCAATCTCTTTGCACAGGCTGGGGTCCGGTTCTAGTATATTGAAGCGGGAGGGTTTAAGCTGTTTTGTTGATGCGACAGCAAAGATCTGCAGCTCATCACCGTGCACTTTAGGAAGCGCCAAAACTCCACGTCGCATCAATTCACTGTTTGTGGGCCAGAGGTCAATCTCGTCTTTAAAAGAGGCAAAGGAGAGACAGTAGCCCTTGCGCTCTCTCATCCGCTCGTCGACCCAGGCAGTAAGATACTGTCTGGCGAGCTCTGCCGCCGCCTCTCTTCTCTCTTGAGAAATTAGGTGACGAGTCTCTTTAAACTGTTCTCTTAAGTTAGTTTTGCTCATCGGCCGAGGGTGAGTATGGGTCATCACCCTCATTTACCATATAATCAACGCTGCTGTTTCGATCAACAGCAGAGGCGGGCGGTAATTACAACTCTAGTCGTTCCCTCATTAGAATGACAATTTCATCAATTTGTTTTGTTATCTATCGATGGTGGGACGACCATTTTCATAGCTGATTCTATGAGCCATCGTTCCCTCTTTGTCGTAAAGTGTCGCCGTGCCGTTTCCATCAACAACACGTGTAATGGGATCTCTTTCTCCCTTTTTGAAGTACTGCCCTTCGATGAGATGATCTTTTTCGTAGCGCTCCATAAGCATGAGGTCGCCAGTTGGGTACCACGCCATGGAGTGGCCCTCTTTTTTGTTTTTACTCATCTCGCGAGCGCTCTCTTGGGCGCCGTTAAGGTACCAGCTCTTGACAGTACCCTGGATGGAGCCATCATACCACTCAATAGAGAGCTTCGGTTTGCCGTTGGGATGGTAGACGATCTCTTCGCCATGCTTGATTCCCCCCTCTTTGACATGGAGGAGAGTGTGCGGCTTCCCTTCATTGTTGTACTGCCAGACAGCGCCTGATTGTGAGCCGTCGCGGTACTCCTGGATCTCTTTGATTTTTCCATGTGAAAGAATCATCCGCTTACCGTCACCATCGTTGATCGATGAGATTTTCTCTCCTTCGGAGTTGAAATAGTCCCCTTGGAGCAGAAGCCCTTTATGAAACTCTTCGGTCGCAGCGATTTTGTCGCCCGGCCAGTAGGATAGAGAGGTTCCGTGCATTTGACCATGAACATAGGGGCTCTTTTGAAGAAGTTCACCCGAGCGGCTATAGATATTAAAATCACCATGGATGAGGCCACTGTTGTAGGGGATTTTGGTCGCCAGCTCTCCTGTTGAGTAGTAGTAGAGAGATTCACCGTGGAGGGCGCCCTTGTTGTAGTGGATCTCAGCAATGAGGTTGCCCTCTTCATCGTAGGCCAAAGCCTCCTTATCAAAGAGCCAATTGGCTTGGGCGATCGCGTCAAGCTCTGCGGAGCCACCTACGGCATAGGCGCGCAGCTTGACCTGCCCTGAGGGGTACCACTCCTGGTAGAGGCCATGAGCTTGACCATTACGCGCTTCGAAGTACTGTTTCACCTGCCCATTGGTGTGGTAGGTGGTAACTAGAGCGGGGATATTACCGCCGCTATCTCTCGTATAGACGCGTAAAACCTTTTCATAAGGCTGGTTGGATAAAAAGTTGGCATGGGCGAACTTCTCTAGGCGATCTTTGCTGGTGACGGTCTCTGTAAAGCCGTTGCGATCGACCAGGTGGACCTGGGTCAGCTCAGGTCGTTTTGCGGTCCGTTTCGCTTCGAGAGGCGCAGCTGTAAAACCAACAAAAAAGAGGGCAAAAATAAAATATTTAGCCATTGTCAAAGGTACTCCCTTTTTAAAAGCTTTAGGTTAAGTAGGAAGGTCTCATGCTCCGGCTGGACCTGTCTCTTCTCTATTTTAAAATCTGTGATGATCAGCTGCGGGCGATCTTCATAAGGTTTGACGGGGTCGATCTCGATTCCTTCGATAAGGGCGAGCACCTTTTGCAGGTCGCTGACGTTCACCTCAACGGGATGAGCGAGCGTCTCAGAGGTCTCTTGAAATGTCGGATAAGAATGCACCTGCCCTTCGATGAATGAGAGCGCATTTTGCGGCCCCGACAACTGATCATAGCGCTTCAACAGTGGCTCAGCAAGCGGCAGCGACCCATCGACAAGCGTCTGAAGCTGCTCTAGCTCAGTCTCTAAGAACGTGAGAGTCTCTAGCCGTTTGTCTATGTAGAAGTGATCAGCATTGCTAAATAGCTGAGCGACAGCGCGATTTTGCGCCTGCTTGCTCTGTTTTGTGGCGATTTGCGCCACGAGAAAATCAAAGCTCTCTTGCACCTCAACAACCTGCTGTTTAGCTCCCCAAAACCAGACGGCCGCGAAAAAAAGCGGCAGAAGACCGGCAAAGAGAGTGTAGATCAGGGCTCTTTTTTGGGGGATATTCTTCATCATGTTGGGTAGTGTGTCTTATCTTT
Organism: Chlamydiota bacterium; assembly: GCA_021772215.1. Classification (GTDB taxonomy): domain Bacteria; phylum Chlamydiota; class Chlamydiia; order Chlamydiales; family JAJFMK01; genus JAJFMK01. The sequence continues at coordinate 6,531 of JAJFMK010000289.1, forward strand.
TAGGTAAAATGAGGTGCGGTAGAGCCCTCGAGCTGTGCTCCACTTAATCTCTCCTTTGGGATCAATAAAGTTGTTTTGTGCCACAAGGGCGTCGTGAAATTCGCGCGCGCTCTTGGGCGAATCAGCCTTAAATTCCATCTCCACCTTCACCTGGTAGCGCTCCTTTTTTTTGCTCATATCGGGCCGCTTCACCATCTGGTAGGAGAGGTTGACTAGTTTAAGTTTCGACTCATCTTCGTCCTCTAGGGAGACCTGTGGATGGGTTGCTAAATAGGCTAAGAGATCGCTCACTCTTGGGATGTTCGGATGGAGGGCGAAGAGGTTGGGAGCGGACTGCACCTCCTGCTGGAGAAACCCTATTCTCTCGGATAGGTCGCTTAAGGAGAGACTGGCCAAATCAACCCCTTCGTCTCTATCAAAGGGAAGGCGTAAAAACTTTTCATGATAGCGCTCTTCAAACTGGGCCACCTCTTGATCCACCATCTGCAACTGCAGGGCCCAATTTTCCAAAAGGATCTGCTTCTCTTGATAGATCTTCGCCTTGCCAAACAGAAAGAGGCTCAACGCCGCAGCTGTTGTTAGGGCAAAATAGCTAAAAAGTGAAGTTTTCAGACGTTTCCACGGCTTTGAGTAGGCAAAGGGGCCTTTTCGGAAATTGACACCTCCCTTTGCCCCATGAAGAGCGCTCAGGGCAGAGCCAATGGGAATGGCAAAAGCCTGCATTTTCTGATCGAAGGGGACGCTGCGCAAATTTTTAGGGATAAAAGAGAGATTGTCAAGTGGCTTTACAGAGGATACCACGATCGATCGCTGGAGAGGAAACTTCAGCTGCTTTGTGAGACTTAAGATGGTCTGATTGACCCGTTTACTAAAGGATTCGGTCGCCGCCTCGTCGACCCCTAAATCGAAACTGTGAGCCGCCAAGAGCTCTCCCTCTTTAGAGACCACGACCAGTGTCTTATCTTCATCGATAAAGAGGGCAAAGTGGGGTTGTGAACTATTAGAAACGTGGTGCGAAAAGTGAGCGAGTGAAACGCTCTCAATTGTGAGAATCTCCGGCTCTAAAGGCTGCTCCTCTAAAAACGTCTCTATAGATTCATTTTTAATCGCCACAAAGGTTAAAAAAGTTTTACTTTCTTCTCTTCTTAAGGCGGTGCGTTCAACCTGCCCCTCTTCGATTGGGTAGGGTAGCAGCGGCTCCACCTGAAAAGGAAGAACACGATCCAGATCACGGGCTCTTTTCAAAGGAATTTCTGTAGAACGAACGAGTCCCACCTCGGCAGAGAGTGCTTTGATTGGAACGGCTTTTAAAAGGTCATCAGATAGGGCTTCATCCTCTTTTTGAATAAAGAGAGACTCGATTGAGACCTCTTTTCGCCCCAAAACAATATGGGCAAAGAGACTCTCTCCAGAGGATAATCTTTTAACCCCTAAGATATTAGATGAAGAATTTTCGATCGGCATACCCACCCACTGGTAATTAGTTAAACTATTATACCAGAAAATGAAATATTTACCAGTGCCGAACAAGACAGCGGCCAAGTTCCACCCTTTGATAGCCAAATTCAGCTGATTTAGAGGGTTGGAAGCAGTCGGCTATCACTGAGCTGTGGTAGTAGAAGCGCTCAAGGCTGGCGTAGAGCTTTCGCCCATCAAGAGGGCTTATGGTCAGACCATAGAGGCAGGCAAAGAGCATCCCTACAAAGACAAAAGGGGTCGAGACGATGCGGAGAATATTGTGGGTTAGCTCGTTACAATTTAAAAGAAAAATTTGCGAAGCAATTCCTGCTAAATTGATTGTGGCAGCTATCGGGTGGATAAAAATTGAGGCTAAAAAGATAAGGCCACACTTGATGCGAATCACATCAAGCTCTTCATCGAGGTAGCGGTCCTTAGTCGCGTCGTCGATTACAAAGGTATGTTTACCGTTACTAGAAAAGAAATCATTAATCTTATAAGCGTTGGGTGGATAATCATTGAAATGGACCCATTGATTAGATAGCGAAAAGTGATCAGGGCTTAGGTTAAGCGAAGCGGAGAATACCATAGCCACAAATTTTAGGCCGCTTTCACCTTTTTACACAACCAGATGAGGGGACTCGAGAGGATGAACAGGAGAGCAGAGAGCCAAAAGTAGTTGATTAAAGCGATTGTCTCGCTCTGTTGGTTGACACTGTCGTTGAGTAGTTCGATCGCCTCCATTTTGCTAAAACCTAAACTTTTTAGATGACGGGTCCAGCTTATAAATTCGGGGCGCATCGCATCGATGCTCTCGGCTATATTGCTATGAAAGAGAACAGCGCGGCGGTTGTAGAAGGTGATCGACAACGAGGTGCCGATGCCTCCCCCAAAGAGAATGCGGATAAAGTTAAAAACTCCCGACCCGCTCGCTAGCTCCTCTTTGGGAAGATCAAAAAGGGAGAGTTTGACAAGAGGCAAAAAGAAGATGGAGATAGCAAAACCTTGCCAAAACCGCGGAATCGCAATACCCCAAAAGTCCACTTCAGTATTGAGATCTGTATACCAGTAGAAGGTGGCGGCAAAGATGAGAAAGCTAATGGTAACGAGTGTACGCAGGTCATATTTTTCCATCCAGCGACTGACAGGTATGGAGGTGATGACGGGGCCTATTCCTATCGACATCACAGCAAGCCCGGCGAGGAGGGGGGTGTAACCTAGGCTATTTTGAACCCAAAGTGGCATCAAAACTGTCCCACCGAAGTAGAGGACAAATCCAATCGTGACCAAAACCGTTCCGAGAACAAAGTTTAGGTTTTTAAAGAGCTTAAAGTCGATTACGGGCGCTTTAGAGAGGCGGTTCCAGACTAGAAAGCAGGTTGTGGAGATGATAAAGGTGACAAATAGGATATTCACCTTTGTCGAACGAAACCAGTCCCACTGATTACCTTTATCAAGGGCGATCTGTAGAGAAGAGACTGAGAGAATCAATAAAACGAGAGCGAAATAGTCGATCGGCAGCTTTTTTCGTTCACTGTCTCGCCCCTTCAAAATGAACCAGGTGAGGTAGGCCGAAAGAAATCCTAATGGGATGTTGATGTAGAAGATCCACTCCCAGCCGTAGTCGTAGGTGATCCAGCCGCCTAAAACGGGGCCTAAGACAGGCGCTGTCACAACCACCATCGTCCAGATGGCGAGGGCGAAGCTCTGTCTGTTTTTAGGATAGTTCATCAAGAGGAGCGTTTGGGAGAGAGGGATCAAAGTTCCCGCCACGGCGCCTTGCAGAGTGCGAAAGAGCACTAAGCTAGGCAAATTCCAGGCAATCCCACAGAGCCAGCTGGTAAGGGAGAAGCCTATCGTAGAGATAATAAAGAGACGCGTTCGGCCCAGCTGTGAGGAGAGCCAGCCGGTGAGCGGAAGGACAATCGCGTTGCTCGCAGAAAAAGAGGTGATGATCCAGGTGCCGTCGCTTGTGCTTACGGCTAAGTTGCCTGCGATGGTGGGAATGGCCACCGTGGCAATTGAGGTGTCGAGAATCTGTATGAAGGTACCGAGAGCGAGGGCAAAAGTTAAAAGGGCCAGTTTAAAGCCACGAATAGGTGTCTCAGTTTCGCTCATGGGGATAATTTAGACGATTGGTGACGATCAGATTGAGCTCCTCATCAAACTCATCAAAATCGACCGGGTAGATGTCTGTGGCCGCTACAACTTGAGGCGACTCAGGAGGACGCAGCCTTGGTCCCTCTTGGTCTGATACGTCGACAGAGACAAAGGCGCTTAAGCCAATGCGTAAGGGGTACTCTTTGATCAGATCGTCCGTTAGTTGGATGCGGGTGGGCACCCTCTGCACGATTTTGATCCAGTTTCCGGTGGCGTTTTGCGCTGGGAGTAGTGCAAAGGCGCTTCCCGAACCCATCTGGATTCCCTGAATGACGCCTTTAAATTCCACATCGTCGCCATACTGATCGATGGTGATCTTGACGGGTTGGCCGATCCGCACATAGCGAAGCTTTGTCTCTTTGAAATTGGCCTCAATCCACATCTGATCCTCTGGAACAATACTCATTAGCTGAAACTGAGGATCGATCCACTCGCCAAGCTGCACATTTCTCTTGGCTATATAGCCGGAGGTGGGGGCATAGATATGGCAGCGTAAAAGATCAACATAGGCGCTTTTTGCTCGCTCTCTTTGGGCAAGTAGAGTGGGATTTTCTTCTAAAGGACCAACACCTAAAAGCGCCTCATTGGCTCGGATAGTCGCTTTCGTCTGTTCTACTCGCTCTTTGGCGATATCAAGTGCAATCTTTGCATGCTCCACATCCTCGGTAGGAACGGCTAAGAGCGGCTCAAGAGCGCGGCGGTTATTGTAGTCGTAATTTGCCCTAACAACTCCCTGTTTTTGCTCTTGGAGGAGGAAGCGCAACGCTGCGGTACTCTCTTGGAGGTTTTTCAAGTCTTGCGCCATCTTCGCCAAGGTGTAGAGCTCTTCGTCAACCCTTAGCTGATACTGTGTTGTGTCTAATGTAACTAAGAGCTGCCCCTTCTCCACATAGTCATTATCATCGACAAAATAGGCGGCGGCAATCCCGGGAACTTGCGCCTGAATCAAAAGGCGGTTGCCATGTACATAGGCGTCGTCGGTCCAGACTAAATTTCTTAAAAAGATCCACCAAAAGGCGAAAACTGCCAAGCCGATCAGAATAAAGATAAGGAGGGTAATCAGTATCTGTTTGAAACGTTTACTCATCATTTATCCGCCTCCCGCATTGATGAGGGAGAGCATTGATAAAACTGCTCGGCCTTCGCGGTTTGCGAGATCCATCTCAGCTTTAAGAACCTCTCTTTCAAGGAGGAGGCTGTTCTGTCGGTTAGATAGGTTCTGCTTCACCCTCGCCTCGGCAAGCTGTAGCTGCTCATTTTGTAAGAAGAGCTGCTCTTTAGCAATCAGCCACTCGTCGCGGTTAGCCACGAGGGAGTTTAAAGAGTTAACTAGCTCTTTTGCTGCTTGTAAAACCAGCTCGTTGTACTCTTGAACCTGGAGACGGTATAGCTCCTGAGAAATTGAGAGGTTGGTGCAGAGTTCGCCGCCTTGAAAGATCGGCAGCGTAACGGCCGGGTTAATAGAGTAGGCAAAAGAGAGGTTTTCAAAGAACTTTGTTAGTTCAATGGTGGATAGACCGACCTGTCCTACTAGGTTAAGATTGGGATAGAACTCTTTTTGGGCCACATCGATCTCTTTGCGACTGGAATAGATAAGCCACAACTTCGCCTGAATATCGGGCCGCCGTCCTGCCAGATCTAACGAGACCGTTTCAGGAACCGGCAGGGGAAAAGAGAGCTTGAAAGGCGCCTCATCAATCGATAACTTGGCATCTGAGGCGATCAACGTCTCAATCTCTGTCTCAAAAAGAGAGCAGCTGAGCTGATACTCTCTTTGAAGCTCTTCAAACTCCTTTTTCGTAATTTTTTTTGCATTGAGTTCACTTAATGAGGCAAGATTGTGATTAACCTGCTCCTCGGTCAATTCAATCTCTTTGTCAATACTAGCAATCAACCCTTGACTAAGGTTGTCAAGCCGCTTGACAATTTGCCACTCAAAGTAGCTGTTGGCTACGGCCACACTCAAAGCGAGCTGAGCCACTTGTGAGCAGAATTTCTCTGCTTGGGCGAATCCGCAAGCCGCCGCTACCCGATCTCTTTGCTGTCCCCAGATGTCAAGGTTCCACTGCAGCGTGGCGAAGAGATCGATATCTAAAAAGGCGAACTTCATTTCCGAAATATCAGGAAAAATTCCCGTCCGTGTCAAAAGCTCTTTGTTGAAGGAGGTGGTGGCGTTGAAGTGGGGGTAGAGGGGCGCTTCGGCTCGCCTCTTCATAAGGCAGGCAATGCGCACTTTTGTCTCGCTTAGCTGTAAAAAAGGATTGTTCTCTAGGGCGCAACTAACAAGCCGGTTGAGTTGTGGATCGTCAAAAAGCTCCCACCAAAGAAGCGGCCAGGGCGCATCAACGACAACTTCATCACTGCCCTCAAAGGCAGAAGCCACCCTTTCAGGCATCTCAAAAATCGGCTCACAGGGAACCTGCGAGGAGCAGCTGACAAGAAGTAGACAAACAAAAAAAGGACGCACCAAACCCACCCACATATAAAATACTTTTTATATGGAGCTTTTGCTTTTTTTGCCACTTTTGAACAGATTCCGCTGGATTATGGCTATATTACAGCGGAATCTTCTATTTTCGAGTAGATTTCGCTGAGTTATAGCTCTAACTCGGCAAAATCTATGAAAATTTAGGAGATTTTGCCGCTTTTGATATTTAACTCGGCAAAATGTGCTTTTCCAGGAGACGTCAATAATTTCGTATATACTAGTAAAACCTTGATTAAAACGAATTTATTCTTATAATCATCTGGTAAAATCTACAGGAGGGAAAAAATGGTAGAAGCAATTACTTTAGCTGGTCCTAGTTTTCAGCAATCAACATTGCAAGGAAAAACTTTAAAAAGGGATGACTATTTAGATTTTTTTATTCCGCCTAGAACATCAGGGAATCGACAGCTTAAGAATGTGGTTCAAGTATATTCTAAAGAAGTCCTTCAAATCTGGAACGTTTCTGGGAGGACGGTAAGGTGTAAATTTGCTGATGGAGAAGCTCAAATAGAGGTGGTGTTGAAAGATGAAAAAATAGTAGCTGTCAGACCAGATGATATGATCGATCTTCCAAGAGAATACCTTAAAGACAGAGATAGACTAGAGGCTTTTTTAAATGAATCTTATATAGTGCTAAATTCTCTTTCTGACGGTGGTTTTAAAGTTTATTTTTATGGAAAAGCAAGAGGGGGTTTGCCTCCAACCGGTGATGAACGGGTTGGTAGGCCGGCTACTGATTTAGAAAGGGATATAGCCGGCTTTATTATTGGCGCCGGATTAGCGGCAATTGGTGGGTGGTTTGGAGGCGCAATCGGAGGTACTATAGCATTTATTGCAGGTTTTGTCGGTAACAGAAGGGGCGACTAGATATTTAATTGGTTAATTTCTGGCTTGTTCACCGCACCAGGAATTACCAGGAGATCTCTTTTCGGCAGCGAAAAAACTTGCCGGTGGGGCCGCTATTTGGGAGGGTGGCGAGCCAAATGATGCTGTCGGCGCCCTCTTCGATTGTGAGTGGGGCTGTGGGGCCGCCCATTTCTGTGTTGACCCAACCGGGACAGACGGCGTTGATCTTGATGGAGGAGGGAAGATTTTCGGCTCCTATTAAGGTAATGGCGTTGAGGGCTGCTTTGGAAATACTGTAGATGGGAGCGTAGCCGCTTTCCATTCTTTCGGCAAAAGAGCCGGCTCCCGAGGAGACATTGACGATCCGCCCATAGCCTCTTTCAATCATCTGGGGCGAAAAGGCGCGTATAGCGTAGAGGGGACCTAAGATATTTGTCTGGAAGGTTTGTTCGATGTTGCTATCTGAGGTGGTGAGAAGATTGCCGGGTGGGAGGATCGCGGCTGCCTAAGAGAGTCTTAATTCCCTCTTTTGCAAGTCCTTGGCAGACGCCAAAGCCAATGCCGCGGTTTCCCCCTGTCACAAGCGCAATTTTCATACCCTTTTTAGACTTTTTACGTTAAAATGTTAGCCATGATGTTAGCTAAGATAATCAGCACAACCTTTACAGTCTACTCAATTATGTTGATTGTGAGGATCTTAGGCTCTTGGGTGCCCGAACTCTCAGAGAAGCGGTTTATGCAGTTTATCGCCTTCTATACCGATCCCTATCTCAACTTCTTTCGCAAATTTATTCCCCCTCTTGGAATGATTGACATCAGCCCCATTGTTGCCTTTATCGCTCTTCGTGTGCTTGAGTCTATGATATTCAGGATTTTATTCTAAATGAGTCAAGCGGCTTTACAAACACCGTTTCAGTTGGGAAATTTGACGTTTCCCAACAACGTCTTCTATGCCCCGCTGGCGGGCTGCTCTGATTTCCCTTTCCGCAAGATGAGCGCTCAGGGTGGTCCCGGTCTCGTCTTTTGCGAGATGGTGAAGATGGATGCACTCATTCGGCACGATCCGGGAACCTACCATCTCCTCGATTTTGATCATACGATGCCCTTTATTGGCGCTCAACTCTGCGGCAGCAAGCCAGAGCTTGCGGGGCAATGCGCCAAGATGCTAGAGGAGATGGGCTTTACTCTGATCGATCTCAACTGCGGCTGTCCAGTCGATAAGGTGACAAAAGATGGCAGTGGATCTGGCCTTTTAAAAGATCCTGAGAAGATTGGCGACATTTTGGCCAACATGGTTGCCTCTGTCTCCATTCCCGTGACGCTGAAGATTCGCGCCGGTTGGGATGAGGAGACGATCACAGCGCCTCAAATCACAGAGATAGCTGAAAAGGCGGGCGCAAAAGCGATAACGATCCACGGAAGAACGAGAAAGCAGGCCTATCGCGGTCCGGCTGTTTGGGAACATATTCGCGCTTGTAAAGAAGTTGCCAAGGAGATCAAGGTGATCGGCAATGGCGACCTTCACACCGGAGAGGATGTAGAGAGGATGTACCAAGAGACCGGCTGCGACGGCTTTTTGATTGCGAGGGGGACGCTGGGAAGGCCTTGGGCAGCGCAAGAGGTGATCGACTACTTCACAGCCGAGGTTAAAAAGAGGCCTTTTGAAGAGTACTTGGATGCTTTAAGAGAGCATTATCAGGTGATCAAAGGTTATCGCAACGACAAAAAAGCGATCATTGATATGCGGCGCGTTGGCTGCTGGTATATCAAGGGAGGCAAAGCGACAAGAGCATTTCGTCAAAAGATCAGCCATGCGCAGACGTTGGATGAGGTGGAGGATCTCCTCTACAACTACTCCTGGAAAGAGGAGGACTTCTTCGGAGAGGTTCAGTCCGAAGAGGAGACTCTTTGCGCCTGTTAGCCCTCTTTTTGATCCTTGCCGCTCCTCTTTTTTCTAAAGTTGACCCTAAAAATGAGAAGGTTTTGATCTTAGGTGTCTGTAAAGATGTCGCCCCTTTTTTGCCTCATATGAGAGAAAAAATCGAGGAGCTTGGGCGCTGCTTTAAAGATTACCGCATCATCATCTACGAGAACAATTCCAGAGACAGGACAAAAGAGCTGCTTTGGCATTGGGAGAGCGAAAATTCCAAGCTTGTTCTCTTTACGGAGGAGCTCACAGATGAGGAGCTATTTGACCGTTCCCAGTGTCGATCTGTTGAAAACGGCGCCCCCAACCGCATGGAGCTGATCGCTTTTGCTCGAAATATCACCCTTCAAGAGGCGATGAAGAGTGACTATGATGACTACTCTTTTGTAATTGTGACCGACCTTGATTTCGATGTGGGCTGGGATCCCAAAAAAGTGGTGCGCTCTCTCTCCTACCGCCCTAGTTGGGATGCGATCTTTGCCAACGGAATGCTTCCCGACCTTCGCTACTTTGATCGCTACGCCTT
>JAJFMK010000290.1 GCA_021772215.1 Chlamydiota bacterium
CATGCCTTTCCCCCTATTGAAAAAGCCTATTTTGATGAAGAGCTAAGAAAAACCTACTGTGAAGAGGTGAAAAATGGTTTCAAGATGGCCGGCTACATGGAGTGGCCAGGTTTAGATGGCAAAACAAAAAGAGCATATGGATCTATAGAGATTGGTCTAGATGAAAATCAGAGGGTCGTTCATCGCTACTTTAAGCCGAGTAGCAACAGAGATATTTCCTATAAACAGCTGATTGGCGGTGAAGTGACCATAACAGGCGACCCCTTTGAGCAGGAGCTTCAAGAAAATGAAATTCTCTTCAAGGAAACAGTGGTAAAGGTCTCTGATCAGAAGATTCTCTCAATCCACCATGAGGGCTGTAGCATCTTTGCTCTTCCTCTTTATAAAGGATAACAATGTCTAGTTTTAGCTGTCGCCTCGTTGATTTATTTAATCAAGTCGATGAATTCGATGCTTTGAGCCCTAGGGAAATTCCCGGGTACCTTGGCAAGGTGCTTCCAAAACAGAGCGAGATTGATAGGATTTCTAAGCTAGTTTTTGAAGCAACAGAACCACTTTGTGTAGGTAAAGAGAGAATTTCTCAACGTGATACGGGTCAGTTGTGTAGTAAACAGAAACAAAGGGCATTTGGTAGCTATTTTTGGAAATCTCTTCCAGCAATTATCGAGAAAAGAGTAAAGGATGAAGTTAGAAAAAATGAGGGGAATTCGAAAAGTGAACGAGCAATTAGTGTTCTAGCTCGAGAAAGAATCAAAATTGCAGCAGCAGATGCTGTTAAATATTGCGTGACAGAGAGGAAATTGATTAAAGACCTTCTCTATTTTTTGAAAGCTAAAGAGTTAGGATATTTAGTCTTAGAGGCATACCATCACGCATTAGAATCTACTGGAGGAAGTTCATGTGACGACTACCGTTTTGTAGAAATTACGTCAGCCTCTTGTATGATGTTAAACCTCTTCATACAAAAAATAGATAAACATCTTAAACCCACTTCTATTCGATTTGGCATTGAAAATGCTAGAGAGGTTCATCAACTTATTGTTGAAGTCGAGCAGGTTATCTCCTCTGAAGAATCACTCGCTCAAGATGGTAAACAGCTGCTGGTTACAGTTGTTGCAGCCATCATGCGCGTAAGTACTGAATCCGTTACTAACATTGCACAGAGTGCAGCAAAGGATTGTAAAAGCTTAAGGGATCATCATTTTTTTAATGCTTTTCCTTTAACACAATTTATAGAAATAGGAACGGTAAACTATGTGAATATTGTAGCAACTGAATTGCGTGATTCAAAAATGAATCCAATAGCCATCACTCTATTCGATCGCCTCTTTTGGCAATTTGCACTCTACAGTTATGAACTACTTTCTTTATTACGTGATCAGGAATATGTAATCTACCAAGAGATTTTTTTTAGAAAATATTGTGTATTTGATGAAAAACCTCAAAAATCGATCTTGCCTCAACTTACCGAAGAAGAAATTGAGCAACTTATTAGGGAGAGCCAGCCGATGAAAAGGGCTACTCCTAAGAAGAAAAAGCAGCTTGTAGCTGCGAAAAAGCCTGCTCCTTCAGATGAGGGTTCATCTTCAACTCATGTTGAAACTGTTCAGACAGTCTCGCTGTCGAAGATAGAGAATAGTTTAAAAGATTGCATGGCTAAATTCTTTCAAGAGGATAGGCGGGTTACTCGTTGGTTCCGTATCAAGGACCTCTTAGAGATCAAAAGCTTTTCCGACCGAGGAGAGCTTAACTATTCACAAATCGAAGACCGGGAGCTTTTGGAAAGGAAACGTCGCCTACATGCCTTTCCCCCTATTGAAAAAGCCTATTTTGATGAAGAATTAAGAAAAACCTACTGCGAAGAAGTTAAAAATGGATTCAAAATGATTGGATATATGGAGTGGCCAGGATTAGACGGTAAAGTTAAAAGAGCATATGGATCTATAGAGATTGGCCTTGATGACAGGGGTAGGGTTGTTCATCGCTATCTTAAACCGAGTAGCAACAAGGATATCTCTTTCGAGCAGCTGATTGGTGGAGAGGTGACCATTGGCGGCGACCCCTTTGAGCAGGAGCTTCAAGATAATGAGATTCTCTTCAGTGATGCTATCGTCAAAGTGTCAGATCAAAAGATTCTCTCCGTCCATCATGGGGATTGCAGTATCTTTGCTCTGCCGATCTTGACGCATTTTGACCCCTAACGTAAACTTCAGATTTATTGGTTTTGGTCCAGACAAAAAATGGACCTAACCGCACCTTAACAATTCCGAGTATAGATAGACAGCTATGGCAATTCGACCCTACACAGAATACCTCTTTATAATTGATAATTTACAAGAGATCGATGTTAAGGATGCAGAGTATCTTCAAGAGATACAGCAACTGGTTTGTGATTTTATTGGCAAAGTTGGTAAGATTTCCAAAATTGTTTTTGAAAAAACCGACAGTTGCGCAGGGATGAGCCAAGCTTTAGGTCAGATAGATGATGATAGACACTACTCTCTTATGAAGCCATTGACACTCGATCTCCTCGAAAAAGGGGAAGAGGCTTGGGTGCCTCTTGCTGAGACAATAGAGAATGACGTTCTTTCAGCCACTAGAAACAGGATGTTTGGAAGGCCAGCAAGAGTTATTAAAAGACTAGCAGATACCGAACTTTCAGCCCTGCCTACTTTATTGAAAACGTGTATGTTAGAAGAAAGGGTGCTGATGAACCATCTTCTAATTTTCAATGCTTATCAGCAGTTTGACTGTCAGTTGTTCATTGATTCACCTGAATTTGAGTTAAATGAGAATGATCCCATTATCTTTGACACTAACTTATCAGACAAAATGACAATTGCTGTTGAGTCTCCTGAGAGGCTGCTTTTTAATCTTTTATCTCTCTCGATCATCATGGAGGTAGGCACATCAATTTCTAATCTCTCTAAGGTGAGACTTGAGCTCATGGAACTTTTAGAGTTTGTCGATTCAGAAGATGAGGAGGTAGCAAAAAGAGCTAAAACCCTCTATGTTATATACGCCTGCGGCAAAGCTCGTACTGGAAAAGAAAGCCACCTCATTTCGCTTAGAGACCGAATTTTCAAGCCGAACGGGCCGGATGATCATCGCTACCTAGCACAGGCATTACCCCTTTTTTTGTTAACAAACTCGTATCACATAATGTATGACTCGTTACGCGTTGAGGCGCAACGTAAAACAGTATTAGAGTTATATCGCAAAGAGTTTTCCTTAGTAGATCGTGTGGATACGCGCCTTGCGCTTTTTAACGAAGGCCTTTTTGCGCAAATCTTTAAGAATAACTACTACGAAAAGCAGGAAAAGCTGCTTCGATTCTTAGAGCAGCGATGGAGTCCAAAGGCAAACCCTACCCCTCCTCCACCTGCAGTAACAATTGAAAAAAAATTTAATATCGAAGAACTGTTAAATCTCTTTAGTAGTAGCGATCTTAGGGAGCAGCGTCACACTCCAAAAAGCAAGAAGAAGAAGGGTAAATCAAATCAAAAAATGCCGCAAAGGCCTTCCTTTAATTCTGAAGGGTCCTCTTCAACGACCGTTCAAGCGGTCGTGTCGGAGGCGCTATCTGAGTGTGAGCGGGTCTTAAAAGAAGTGATGAGTCGATCGCTTATTGAGGATAGAAGAGTAAGACGCTGGAGAAATCTGAAAAGTTCTGAACAAATCAAAGAGTTTACAGATCGCGGCATTGCAACCTATTCCCAGATCGAGAGCGAAGGGGAGTTAGACCGCTTACGTCATCTCCATGCCTTCCCACCCATAGAGAGGGTCTATTTTGACCCAGAGCTCCGTAAACGATACTGTGAAGAAGTGGGTAACGGTTTTAAGATGGTTGGCTATATGGAGTGGAAAGACAAAAAGGTATGGGGATCTATTGAGATCGGTCTTGATCGAAATAGGGTTGTCCACCGCTACTTTAAACCGACAGATCATCATAAGGTCTCATTTGCCGATTTAATTCGAGGTGAGATCATTTTTGAGGGAGACACCTTTGAACAAGAACTAGAATCTGATGAGATTCTCTTTAGAAATTCTGTTGTTAAGATCTCCTCTCAAAAAATCGTTTCAGTGCATCACGAGGGTTGCAGCATCTTTGCGCTCCCGATCTATAGAGAGAGAAGTTGACACATTTTTAAGGGGTGACGTAAGCTTCAGTTCTAAAGAAATTAAGGAGACCACCCCCGCCTTGTCACAGATACCTGCTATTCGATCGCTTTTCCTTGCCGTTTCTCTTTTCTTTGGAGGGCTCTATGCCGGCTGCGGCTATGATGGCCAGTGGGACCTTGGCGCCGGCTATCGTCACGATGAGTTTTTGTGGAGCATCCAGGGCTCACGCGGCACACCTGATGTCTTCGCTGAGATCGACTGGCAGCATCAAGAGATCTTCGAGGTCTTCTCTCGCTATATTCTGACAGGCTGGGACTCCATTTACGTGCGGGCGCAGGGCTCTTTGGGCTGGATCATTCAATCAACCCCTGTCTACTCTCTCTTTGGAGCCGATGATCGTGAGGGTCTTTTAGTTCGTGAGGTGGCCTGTAAAACAGGAAATATCGTCGCTGACTGCAAGGCGGGGATCGGTTTTCATATTCTCTGTTATAAGGGACGGTTTGATATTGCTCCTCTCGTCGGTTGGAACTATGCACAGCAGTGGTACCGCTATCGCGACCCGCGCATCACCGACGATTTCCTCTTAAGAGAGGGTTGCCTCGATAACCTACGTGTTCGCTACCGTCCGAAATGGAACGGCGGTTTTGTCGGTGTCGATAATATCTGGCGTGTCTGTAATGCTTTGACGATTAATATCCAAGTTGAAGGTCACTGGGCTGCCTACCGCGCCCGTGGTAACTGGACCTGGGAAGAGCCAACCTACCTGGTCGAGCAGAACCGCGACCAGTTCCATTACCTCGAGTGCTGGCACGACTGCGCCAACGGCTGGGGTAAGCTGATTCAAGGCTCTTTAGTCTACTGCGCCTGCGAAAACTGGAATATCGGCGTCATTGCAGGTTATCAGAGCTTCAGAACGCGTAAAGGGGTGCACATCACAGACCGCATCGTCAAAGACATTGATCCCGCCAGAGAGCTCATCGTCAACCTCCCCAGAGAAAAGAACTGCGTTCTTAACCCGATCCACTGGCGCTCCTACTGGTTCTGGTTCACTCTCCAGTGTCATTTTTAGGGGATTGGTGATAAACTCCCCTCAATAGGGAGGTTTATTATGCCAAAATGTGCGCTGATCACCGGTATTACGGGCCAAGATGGCTCCTATCTAGCCGAATTTCTACTGAGTAAAGGGTATGAGGTGCACGGTATCAAACGGCGCTCCTCTTTGATAAACACCGACCGCATAGACCATCTCTATCAAGATCCTCATGAAGAGGGACTTAGATTTCACCTTCACTATGGCGATATGACTGATGCGACAAGCCTCATTCGCATAGTCCAAGAAGTTCAACCGGATGAGATCTATAACCTAGCAGCACAGAGCCACGTCGCTGTCTCCTTTGAGTCACCTGAATACACGGCCAATTCTGATGCCATAGGACCGCTTAGACTTCTAGAGGCAATCCGCATCCTCGATATGGTTGATCGGACGAAGATCTACCAAGCCTCTACCTCGGAGCTCTACGGCCTCGTTCAGGAGACGCCGCAGAAGGAGAGCACCCCTTTCTACCCCAGATCCCCTTATGCGGCCGCAAAGCTCTACGCCTACTGGATCATGGTCAACTACCGCGAAGCCTACGGCATCTTTGCCTGCAACGGCATCCTCTTTAACCATGAGTCACCGGTGCGAGGGGAGACCTTTGTCACACGCAAGATCACAAGGGGAATCGCTGGTATTATATTGGGAGAGGCGAAGAAACTCTGGCTAGGCAACCTAGACGCCAAGCGCGACTGGGGCCATGCGAAAGATTATGTTGAGGCGATGTGGCTGATGCTACAACAAGATGAACCAAAGGATCTTGTCATTGCGAGTGGGGTGCAGCATAGCGTCCGCGATTTTGTGGAAGTTGCCTTCTCCAAGGTGGGCATTGGAATTGAGTGGCGAGGCAGTGGTGTCGAAGAGGTGGGCATAGCCAAAGACCTTACGGGGGAGCAGCCCGATCTTCAGGGGCAAACAGTTATTGGGATTGACCCAAGATATTTTCGTCCCACAGAAGTGGAGACACTTTTGGGAGATGCGTCGCTCGCCAAACAGGTCCTTGGTTGGGAGCCGAAGATCAGTTTCAATGAGCTTGTTCAAGAGATGGTAGAGGCTGACTTAGAATGTCTATTGCCGCATTAAATCGTACTGCTAAGATCTACATCCCCGGTCACACTGGACTGGTTGGTTCGGCCCTCTTTCGCCGTCTGAAGCAGGTGGGGTTTGAAAACCTTCAGACAGCCTCCTCCTCTTCTGTTGATTTAAGACGTCAAGAGCAGGTAGAGAGCCTCTTTGAAGAGCTAAAGCCTGAGTATCTCTTTATTTGCGCCGCCAAGGTGGGCGGAATTTTGGCTAACGCTAACTATCCGGCTGACTTTATCTACCAAAACCTGATGATCCAGACCAATCTGATTGAACAGGCGCGCATTCACGGTGTCAAAAGAGTCATTTTCCTAGGCTCCTCTTGCATCTACCCCAAATTTGCTAAGCAGCCAATAAATGAGTCCTCTCTTCTTAGCGCACCGTTGGAACCGACAAACCAAGCTTATGCGATTGCCAAAATTGCCGGCCTTGAGATGATCCGCAGCTACAACCAGCAGTATGGAACGCAGTTTTTAGGTGTGATGCCAACAAATCTTTATGGACAAGGTGATAATTACGATCTGCAAAACTCACACGTTCTGCCGGCGTTGATTCGTAAGATGCATGAGGCGAAGTTCGAAGGCAAGAAGGAGATTACTCTCTGGGGCACGGGAGAGGTGAGGCGGGAGTTTCTATTTTCTGAAGATCTTAGCAGTGCGCTTCTCTTTTTGATGGAACTCGATGATGAGAGTTTCGGTCAGCTTATCAAAGAGGGGTCATTTCCTCTTGTTAATGTAGGCGTCGGCGAAGATATCACCATCAAAGAGCTCGCTTCTTTAATTCAAGAGACTGTCGGCTTTGAAGGGAAGATTCACTGGGACAGTAGTTACCCAGACGGTACACCGCAAAAGCTTCTCGATGTCTCAAAGATAAGAGGACTCGGCTGGCGTGCGAAATGCTCTTTATCAGAAGGAATCGCGCAAACTTATGAGGATTACAGGTGCAGATTGCCGCGATCACAGTAGGCGATCAATCTTCGCCTAGCAGCTACTATCGTATCTATCAATACCTACCGCTACTAAATGAGCAGGGTATAGATGTCACCTGCTTTCGCAAAGAGGAGATCACCCCTAATAAGCTAAAGAGGTTTGATCTTATTATTAATCAGAAGAGCCTCATCCCCCATTTTCCACTTGAAATGCCGCTGCTCTTCGATTTTGATGACGCCATCTGGACGCGGCAGGGGAAGCCCTACAGCTGGATCACAAAGTGGCGCGTTCAAAGGCGGCTTAAGGGCTGGATTGCACAAAGCAGAGCGACACTGGCTGCCAATGACTTTTTAGCCGGATATGCGAATAAGATCTCAAAAAATGTGATTCAGCTTCCGATGGCTCTGGACCTGTCGAGATGGCATCCTGCAGTAGAAAAAAAGGGTGCAATTCGCATCGGCTGGAGCGGACATCCTGTCAATCTTGCTCTTCTAGAGCCGCTTGAAGAGCCGCTGAAAAAGCTGATCGAAAAACATCCCCATATTGAGATTGCAATCCACTCAGGGAAGAGGCCCAACTGGTCGATTCCCTACAGTTATGTTCCCTTCGGCTCTGTCGATGAGGTGCAGTTTGTGCAGTCACTCACAGCCGGGCTTTTACCTCTAAAGGATTGCGAATTTTCTTTAGGAAAGTCGCCAATCAAAGAGCTACAGTATCTCGCCTGCGGTGTGCCGGTTGTCAAATGCTTTCATGATTTGGAGAGGTTTCTCTTTGAACCCCATGATCCAGAAAAATTACGATCAATGGTTGAAGAGAATCACTGTCACAAAAAGGTGGGATTAAAACTCGCCTCAATAATAGAGCATTACGCCCAAAAAGAAGCCTGAGATGGTGAGGTCGCCGTTGGGGGCGGCATAGTTGGGATAGGCGAGCGGGTGTGGCAGCTGATTATCTAAGACATCAGCTACGGGGTCGACAGCAGAGCTGAGCCAATTTTTTGGGATGGCGTAGTGAATGAGATATTTGTAGATTTCCCAGCCAACTCGAACCGAGACACCCCAAAGATCGCAGTATTTTCGCTCCCACTCAAAACCAAGCTTTAAGTGAAAGAGCTGTCTAACGGGGTTAGAATTTCTTCTTAGCGAGATCACCTCATCGAGCGACTCTGCTGTGACATCAGGATTCGCTAGATAACTTATCCCGTCAACAGCCTCCTTATAACGAATAGAGTTATGGCTGATTAAAAGCGCGTAGTCGAAGGAGCCGACGATTGACAAGCTTTGACCTAAGTGAAAGCGCGGCTCAAGGCCAATATCTAGGCCTATCGCATCTGTGCATTGACTAAGGTGGGCTTTAGAGTGGTAAAAGAAGGGTTCAGCAACCTCAAAGGGGTTCTCCTCTTGCGCCTGGACAATATTTAGATCACTGTTGAAGCTGTGGTCTATTCTGTGGTACTGGACTTCGAGGTAGGGCTTTAAAGAGAAGAGGCGATGGGTGTAGCTGTGATGGCTTATCTGAAGGCGGATGAGGTTCCAGGATGTGCTGTAGCTTCCATCGAGCCACTGGCAGACGTTGAAAGAGGTGGGATCGAAGTCTTCGGCGCTGCCCTTAAGCAGTGAAAGGTTGAGGTTGGCGGCGCTGCTATTCCAGGGCGAGGCGAAATAGGTGCCAATCGGCGTGAAACCATTTAAGGGAAGGATCTGGGCGCCATTGAGATTGGTGCCGAGACGTAAGAAATTTTCATAGGCAAAGCAGGACTCTCGTAGCTCCTCTGTTCCAAAGCGGTTGTGGTCCCATGAGAGAAGTAGGTCGAAGTCACAATTACAGGGGCTCCAGCCGGCATAGAGTGAGAAGCCAATGTCCCAGCGATCTTTGTATTCAACGCCGCTGGTTTTAAAGTTGTGGTCGATTCTATTGAGTCCTACTGGACCGATAACAGTTGGCTCGATGCCTTCGAAGGTAACTTGCGGGTTATAATAGATCTTTTCGGCAAAGACTATGCCGTTGGAGAGATTCTCTTGGAGGGTAATATTAGCTCCGATGCGAAAGTTTCCAAACTCGACAGGTCTATTCCAATAGCGAAGATCCTCTGCGGCCTCTAAACTTAGAGCGAGGGTAACTGTGGCGATGGTGTAGCGGATCATTTCGCTCCTTTAAAAGTCCACAGATAGGCCGAAACTAAACCCCCAAAGGGAGAGATCACCTTGAGGAGCTGTGTAGTTTGGCAGGTTTACATTGGGCGAGGTGACGGGGCGGAAGTGGTTTAAATTATAGTAGAGATGCTGCTCCCATGCGGCAAAGATTGATAGAGCGCCCTGACAGAATATCAGAGGCGTTGTCCATCGAACACCGGCGCTTAGGTCACCAACAGCTTTCCAGTCGAAGAATTCATTTTTTACATGGTTGTTGAGAAGTAAGCTGTTCACGTTGATTCCTATATCATCCACGAGAATAATAAAGTCTCCCCCTTGACCCTCGTCAAAGCTGCTCTTCACTTTTCCGCGTACTGTCGATAGCGATAGCGTTCCAAAGAGGTGAAGACAGCTCGACATAAGCCAGCGCATCTCTAGTCCACCCTGAAATCCATACGCTTGAAAATCATTCTTCGCTTCACTCGAGGGAGAGGCTTCAAAGGTAAGGTCACCATCCATCGGATCGGAGAGGGTAACGAGCTGATCAACATCACTTTTATACTTCTGTCGTGAATAGATTGCCCTGACTCCCATAAAGGGGTGCATCATAAAGCAGGGGGAGGGAAAGTAGGCCTTTCCAAGCAGGATCGAAAAGTCATCCAGCTGCCAGTGCCATCGTCCTTTAGCTGACTGCTCTTCAATATGAAAAGTGGCGCCATCAAGTTGAGCCATACAAAAAATCTGGTTCAGATCATATATGTTTGTGTTCCAAGCGGTGACGTAGCTACTCGAGATGTTTCTATCTTGGAAAAGGTCAGCCTTAGCGACCGTATAGAAGCTCATCCAGCTCCCTTTGAGATCCCAACCATTGACGGGAAAGGTGTAGCCGACAGCGAGGCGAAAGCCAGGGTCCCAGGTGAAGTTGAGATCTTCAGTATCTATATGGCGGTTTGTCAATCCCGAGCTCTCTTTTTTCACCTCAATAACTTCAGCATATCCAAGCCCATCACCTTCGGCTCTCATCCAGAGAAAATCTCCCTCAAGATAGAGGTTCGCACCGGTGCGCCCGTAAGGGAGGTAGGAGGGGTTATATCCTACACCCTCCGTGGCGATTAGCGCGCTTGAGGCTAACGAAAATAAACAGCTGCTGACGAGTACGTTTCTCATCACATCTCTCCAATGATTAAAGTTTTTTATTAAGCCATTCTTATATTGCTGTCAACTCATCTGATCGTTAGACTATAAAGTTATGAAAAGACTACTCATCCTTTTTCTGCTTCCCATCGCTCTAAATGCTAGGAATGCACAGGTTGATGTGGGCGTTGGCTACCGCATCGATTCACTTTTTATTGAACAAGAACTGCCCTACTTTATTCTTCCCGTTGAGACATCAACGCGCTGGGATGATCTAGAGATCTGGGAAGTGATAGGCCGCGCTGATCTAGAAGTCGCCTGTAATTTCTACATCGGTGCCACTGGAAAGGTTGGCTGGATCAATAGAGGCCACCTAAAAATTGAAGATCGATTGACGGAAGAGCCTCATGATGTCTACGTCCAAGCAGGCGGCAGCGATGTCTCTGGGGAGGTTTATAACGCGCGGGCACACCTGGGATATCGGGTCTATAGCTGCTGCAACAGCTTGATGATCGCTCCGATTGTCGGCTACGCCTACGACCATAACCACTACAGCGCCACAAATGTTGGCTGGGGACCAGAACCGGACATGTCCGAAGAGCTCTTCCCCTTAAGCTCAACCTTAACAAACGACTACCACGGCCCCTATGTCGGCTTTGAGGCGACCTTTGATCTTTGCTTTACCCGCCTCTTTGGCGCCCTTCACTATGACTGGATGTGGTATAGCGGGACAAGCCGAGATGACTACAGCTACTCCTTCATTGATCTATCTGTTTTAGAGCGGACAAGAAACTCTAAAAACGAGGCCTTCACACACGGCCCTGTCGTGCAGGTGGGACTCGATAGCACCATCTGCGACAACTACTATCTGGGCGTTCTTTTTGAGTACCGTTACACAAACTCCACACGTGCCGATGGTAGCTTTGTCGATACTCAAGTGATGGTCGATCCCGACGGCGGCACAGAAAACTACGAAGATCGCATCAGTCCCCATATTAACCATATTCAGTGGGATAACTGGTCCATCCAGCTTCATGCCGGGGTCTGCTTCTAACCATGAAGATCCTGCTTCTCGGCTTCGGTAACATGGGCCAAAGGCTTCTGCCTCACCTAGAAGGGGATATTACCGTTGTTCAGCCAAGCCTTGAAGGCCAAAAAAGTTTCACTAACACCCGTTTTATTCCTGACGTAGAAAAGCTGGAAAATGATTATCAGACTGACGCGGTTATCGTTGCTGTCAAACCACAAATTGTCGATCAGGTTCTACCTAAACTAAACCTCAAATGCCAGCTCATCTCAATTGCGGCCTCAGTAACAACTGACCAGCTAAAAAAGCTGATGCCAACGGCAACTTCTGTTGTTCGCCTTATGCCTAATGTGGCGATGGAGGTAGGGCAGAGCGCCAATCTAGCCTTTGCCACTCCAAATAGCGATACCAAACTTGCCACAAAGCTCTTTGAGCCGACAGGACCTCTTTTTTGGCTCCAAAAAGAGGAGTGGTTTGAAAGCCTAACGCCAATGGCCGGCTCCTCGCCCGCCTTCTACTTTCTCTTTACTGAAGCGCTGATTAACTCAGCCCTCAAGCTTGGCATCGACCCTAAAGTAGCCCGCGCTTCTATCAAACAGGCCTTCTTAGGAAGCGCTCTTCTAGCCTCACAAAGTGACGATCTTATTACCCTAAAAAAAGCGGTTACTAGCAAGGGGGGAGTGACAGAAGCTGCCTTAAATGTGCTAGATCCCACCCTCCCAAACCTCATCGAAGAGGCGATGGAGGCAGCCTTAAAAGGGATCGTGTAGCTCTCCTAAGATGCGCATTGGCGCTTACGGTATCTGCATTAAAGATGATAAAATTCTGCTAAGTCAAAAGAAAAGCGGCCCCTACAAAGGTCTATGGGGACTACCTGGCGGTCGAATAGAGCCGGGGGAAGATCCACAGGAGGCTCTCATTCGTGAGTTTGCTGAAGAGGTCGGAATTAAAATCGCACAGGCTCAGTTTCTACACACTGTTGAAGTAGAAAAAGATGGTTTTGAACAGAGAGGGGATATATTTCGAGTCCAAGAGTGGAATGAGATTAATGATGCAGAGCCCGAAGAGCTCTTTTGCTTCTTTCCTCTTAATGAGCTTGATCTTGAGTCGTTGACACCTCTTGCACTCAGCCAGCTAGATATATAAATCTGATCAATTACACACAGATAAGCCAATAGCCTCTTTAAGGAGCCACTGAACAATTCGTGCAGGCCGCTTTTTCGCCCTTTCGTTCCCATTTGATTAATTTCATAAACCCTCTACTGTCAACAGTATGCGAGTTTATAAAATCAACCAACTGGAAACGAAATCATCAAAAAAACGGCTGTACCCTAATTGTTCAGCGACTCCTTAAAGCATCGGAATAGAAATGTTTTGAGGCTTGACTACCAATTTGGGAAGGCGTAAAAGAAATAATACGAGTTATTCAGTGCCTCCCTAGGAGAGGTTTTTTTAGTTGTTATACAGTGAGGTATTTTATGGTTCATAGCGTTTCAACAAAATCAGCACCAAATGTACATGTGGAATTTCCAGTTGTCGATTTGAGTCCAAACGAACAGTGCGAAGCTACCAAGCATCCTGCTGAGAAGAAGCAAAAAGATCAAATTATTGAGATGATGGAAGTAGAGGCTAGACAGGAATCGATATTAAATGAACATTTACCCATTACAAAGACAGCGACTGATGGTAGAAAAGTTGATTTTTTCTATAGAGAGGTGAGCGGGTTAACCGTTGTAATTGACGAAAGAGAGTTAAACCCGTCCCAGTTACCAACGGAACTTCGAAAGATAAAAAGTAGAAGATCATTAGAAAATTACTTAGAAAGCTCTTATCTGGTGCTGAGGGGAAGAGATAATCCCTCCATCTTAATCCACGGCAAAGGAAGAGGGGGAGTAGCAAGACCTTTTGCTCAGTTAGTTAGCAGTTTGATTGGTTTAATTGATAGACCAATGACAATGATGATTGGTGGAAGGGCAATGAGGTGCGTGATTCAGCAGTTTGGACAAGATATTGTCATTGAGGCGGGAAACCAAGCACGTATCACATTAGATAGAGCTGGAGAGGTGGCGATATTGACTGGAACTGAATTAATCAATCTAACCCAAGAAAGAGCTATAGAACTCATTAGAATTACAAACGGAGAAATTAATTTAACTCTTGAAAATATCTCCTTAAGAATTGAACGCGCTGCTGAAAGGGCCCCGCATACTGTAAATAGATGCTCTCGAGAGTCTGGAAGAGGATTTGGACAAGCTTTTGCAGAGGGAGGACAATTTTTTTGTGAACTTCTGAGAATACCTGTAGCACCCTATGCTGAAATGCACTCTGTCTCTGATAAATATATAGAGAGCGGCTTACAAGCTGCATTGAATATTATTCGCACAATAGCGAATAACGATCTTAGCAAAGCGGAAGCTCTCTATAAATACCTACTGAAAGATGTAATTGATAAGTCAAATATAGAGAAGCGAGAGAGAGAGATAGATCAAATCATCTCACATATTGGTGCTACACGTTCAGATTTAGATAGAGCGCGAACTGTCAGACCATTAATCGTGTCCATTTTAAACGAGGAGGGAGCTCATCGCTTCGATACAGTATATGGAGTGAGAGCGGAAGGTAACCAATCAACTTCTTCTCAAAGAGATGTGACAGCTAATCTAACGGATCTCGCTGCAAATCTCGAAAGCGAAGAATACCGTTTGGCGAAAAGAATAGCAGAGGAATCCCCACCGAAAGAAGCGACAGAAAAATTTGTTGCTAATTATCTTTCTCAAAATCGAAAAGGGAAAATCAAAAGGCTTTTAACAATAGGAATATTACTGAGAGATGAATTTGGAAGAAATGACCTTTCCAGTGAAGTGTATAGGAATCTATTTGACTTTCTAAAGCAAAAAGTTGCTTTGAAGAAAGGTGAAGCTTTCTTTACCTTGGTTAAAGAGATGAAACAAGATAACGACCTATTTAGACATTTGCAAAAAAACCAATCAGCCTTGCTAGGAGTAATCTGTTCGGAGGGGACTCTTGGCTATTCAACCTTTGCGGATAGAATAGAAACTTTATGTTGTGGTGATGATGTACTCTGTGAAAATAGCTTAAAAAATCATATACGAGATAATAGAGATATTTTTCATCTAGGAATGGCTCTAAAAAGGAAGGGGAGGCATGGAGAGGCAATTGTTGCGAGACTCTTTCCAGAAAAGGTTAGTAAGATCATTTTGAATGAGGGTAAAGGGTACTGTTTTAGAATGTATAATCAAAAATGGGGTACGCTTTATGCAGCCACAGGCAAAAGCAAGTATGGAGATCATAATGTGAGAGTTGATCATAATGGGTACGACCATCCACAGTCTGATTGGATGATCAAGTATGATGAGAGTAGAGGGGCCTTTCCATTTCGGTTATATAATCGTCATTGGGGTAAAGGAAATATCAATAGCAGGGATTGGAATGGAGAGGCTGTTCTTTTTACTGCAAGGGATAAAAGTAACTATGGAGACCAAGTCGTAAGAGTAGATCCTCGAGGCTATAATGACGAGCGATCAAATTGGTCAATTAAATATGCAGGAGGTAAATGTCCCTTTCGCCTTAGAAATCGCTTCTATGGAGAGGGGAATAGCAATCTTTTTGCTGCTCGAGCAGTTGATAAGTACAAGTGTCATCATGTGAGATTAGACCCAAGAGGTTTTGAAGATGAACAATCAAATTGGGATATTGTTCTAAATAAATAATTTTGCTAGCTTGGCTGACTAGTGCGAAGGCGGGAATAATATTTCCCACCTTCGTTGATAAGACTATTTGATTTTGATGCTCTTAAAGAAGAAGTCGCGCTCGGCTTTATCAGGATCTCCTGTAGAGACTTGAACGAGGCGATTCTTTAGAACAAAGAAACGAACGTATAGCCCATCTTTACCCTTAGGTGTTAACTCAAAGGAGTATTTCACCGTTGAGGCGGGGTTGGGGATTACAGCAACCTTGTGGTCACTGTTCTGCTCTTCGACCAGCTTCTTACATTTTTCTATGGTAGCCGGTGGTTTGAAATCGGCGTTCATGCCTGTTTCTATGACGTAGATATGGTCGTTTCGGCTTCCTTTCACAGCGACAGAGC
>JAJFMK010000030.1 GCA_021772215.1 Chlamydiota bacterium
ACATGAAAGGCAGCTCACCTCCGGCCCCTTCGACAAGGAGAATCCCGCCTGGGCTGCCAATAGCCTCCATATCCTCTTCAATGTCCGTGAAAGGCAAGGCACCACCCTAATGGTCCTCAACCTCCATCAATCATCCCCAAAAAAGATTCACACCCTCTCCGGCGAAAACCGCTTCCCCTCTTGGAACAGCTAAAAACTTCGATTATGAGGAAACACTGAACAATTCATATAGGTCGCTTGCCTACTCTTTCGTCCCCATTTAGCTAAGTTCATGAGCCTCCTACTGTCAACAGTAAACGAAATCATTGAAAAATCGGCTGTACCTGAATTATTCAGTGCCTCCATAAGTCAAGCGCGTCCAATTTCATAACAGATTTTTCATTCCAAGATTCCGACATGGTTATTCTTTAATCACCAAAAATCAAGAAGAAGATTACTTGCATACTCAGCCCATATCGTTGCATCTTTCTTATCGTTTTTTGCAGAAGCTACCTGTACTATTTTTAACAGGCTCAACGATAACAACGATAATCTATCTTGCTGATTTTAGAGGTAGTAGAACACCTGCCGGTGCCCAATCCCATCTTTTTCCTGATTTTTAACCATGCCGTGGTCAAAAATCACGGTTTTTCTGCTGTTTTCCTTGATTTTTGACCACGGCATCACCAGAAATCACGGTTTTTAAGATCGACAAATTACTTTCCCTACCACTCCTGTTCAGCTATACTCACTAGAAGCCATGGAACAGTCTCTTAGTCAACGACAACATTATATCGGCTCGATTTTGTTAATTGCCGGCTGCTGCATCGGCGGCGGCATGGTCAGTCTACCTCTGGCGACGGCTTTAGCTGGGTTTTTACCCTCAGCGCTGCTCCTTTTAGTCTCCTGGTTCTTCATGCTGGTAACGGGCCTTCTTTTAGTCGAGGTCTATCTCTACTTTAGCGACCATATCAGCCTAGGCACCATGGCCTTTCGGACAATGGGTAGGTGGGGCGAGCGTTTTGTTTGGCTGCTCTTTCTCTTCATATTCTATTCCCTTCTCATTGCCTATGTAAGTGGTAGCGGCAGTGTAATTTCCGATCTTTCAGTCACCTATTTTGGACTGGCGCCGCCTCCTTGGGTCTCCTCACTTCTATTGACACTCTTCGTAGGGGTCTTTATCTATCTCGGTACCGAGAGTACCGATATGGTTAACCGCATCATGATGATGGGGCTCTTCATCAGCTACGCTCTACTATTAATCTTTGCCCTTCCGCATGTCTCAACGGAAAATCTCTCCTACGTCGACTGGAATGAGTCCTGGTTTATTCTCCCCACCTTTATTGTCTCTTTTGGCTACCACAATCTAATTCCCGGCATCGGCCACTATGTAAAAAGAAATGTACGCCTATTTCGCATGGCAACTATCATCGGCAGCAGTATTCCTTTTATCATCTACCTCTTCTGGGAGTGGATCATCTTAGGGATCGTGCCCTTAGAAGGTGAGGCAGGTTTTCGCGCCTGCCTGGAGAGCGGCTGTCTCGTTCCACAGATCCTACGTGGCGTGCTGGGCTACAGCTTTATTAGCGAGATCACACAAGCCTTCACCTTCTTTGCGATCCTCACCTCCTTTTTGACTATTGCCCTTAGCATCACCGACTTTCTATCCGATGGCTTGAAGCTGCCAAAGGAGAAACCGATCAACAACTTTATGCTCTGCCTAGCAGTGCTGATCCCCCCCTTTATCTTCGCTTTGACAGACCCGACCCTCTTCTTAACTGCCCTTAGACATGCCGGCGGATTGGGAGCTGTTGTCCTCTATGGCGTCTTTCCTGTCATCATGGTCTGGAGGGGACGATACTATCTAAACCTTGCCAAAACCCACATTGTCCCCGGCGGCAAAGGGGTACTCGCTTTGACCTTTTTCATCTCAGTTGCGATCGTTGGCCTCCATATCTACAAGGAATTTGCATGAAGAGTAAGACTTTAGGTGCGATCCTCCTCGTCTCAGGAACTACGATTGGCGCTGGTGTTTTAGGCCTTCCGATTGTCACAGGAGCGGCCGGATTTTTCCCTGCTGTCTGCCTCCTTCTCGCCTGCTGGGTCTTTATGCTCTACACCGCTTTTCTTCTCATGGAGGCGGTCCTCTGGTACCCTGAACATGTCAATTTGGTTACCCTCTCGAAGAGAAACCTCGGCAGAGTGGGCGAGATCGCCACCTGGATTGTCTACCTCTTCTTGCTCTATGCCCTTACCACCTCCTATCTCGCCGGCTGTGCGCCGCTCTTTTTAGATCTCTACGAGCTAATGACAGGAGCCATCGCCCCTCTTTGGGCCGGCTACATCCCCCTACTTCTTATCTTTGGTTTTTTCGTCTACCACGGCACTGCCTGGGTCGATCATACCAACCGCTTTATGATGGGAGGAATGCTGACAACTTTTTTAATTATCTTTGTTGCCCTAAGCCAAGATGTTGAGATGACTAATTTAACAACGATGAACTGGCCGAAGCTTCCCGCAGCGCTCTCTCTAGTCGCCACCTCCTTTGGCTACCACATCATCATCCCCTCCCTCGCCACCTATCTCGACCGCGACGTGAAAGCTCTAAAAAAAGCGATCACCATCGGAAGCCTCCTGCCGATCATCGGCTATATCATCTGGGAGTGGCTCAATTTAGGCGTCGCTCCAAGCAGCACCTGGATCGAAGCCAACACTGCCGGCTCCACTAGCTCTCAAGTTCTGATTGACATCAGTAATGAACCGCTCCTTCGCCTAACTTTACGCCTCTTCTCCTTCTTTTTGATCATCACCTCATTTCTAGGCGTCTCGCTCAGCCTCTTCGACTTCCTAGCCGACGGCCTCAAAATCCCCAAGACACGCATCGGCAGAGGAACCCTCTATGTCTTAACCTTTGCCCCGCCTCTGGCTGTTGCCCTAAGTAATCCGCGCATCTTCTTAACGGCTCTAGAGTATGCCGGCGCCTATGGTGTGATGATTATCCTCGCCATCATCCCCGCCCTGATTGCCCACTTTGGCAGACAACATAGCCACCTCTCCG
>JAJFMK010000291.1 GCA_021772215.1 Chlamydiota bacterium
CCAAACTCCCAATAGCGGTAATTGCTTTGGACCCATTTGCTGCGCAGCTTGAACCACTCTCTATCTAGCGAGTAGAGACGGTCTCCTGAATCGAGATCGCGCAGCTGATAGAGCTCGGTGCCGAGGAGAATCTCTCCATAGAATCTATCGCAGAAAGGATAGCGAAGTGCCATCTCAGCGCCCAGCACCTCATATTTTGCTGTCCATTTTCCTAAGTCTTCTGTCCACTCATACTCTTGGTGGTCGTAGAGGCGATAGAAGACAGAGGGTCTCGTTTCAGCGAGGGTCTCTTGGTATCCTCTGCGAATCCATTTGGGGCCGCAGTCGATGGCAACCAGCTGATCGGCAAAACAAAGAGCGGAGAAGAAGCGCTGCTGCCTACGACGCAGCTGGGCCATAAAGGAGAGAGCATCCACATTTTCTGGGGAGAGGGAGAGCGCGTGGCAGAGGTAAAACTCAGCATAAGCGTACGAACATTCGCGCATCTCAATCTGTCCCAGTAGCGCCCACGCTTGCGCCTCTTCAGGGTCGATTTCAAGGATATCAGAGAGTATGAGGCGTGCACAGGAGTAATATTCAAGTTCGATATAGGCTTTTGCCATCCCCTCCCAAAGGGGGAGATACTCATCGTTGTAGGTGAGGCCGCAGTCGAAGACGGAGATGGCGCAACAGGGATTATGGAGGTCGAGATAGGTCTGGCCAAGTGCATCGTAGCGCGCGGGGCTTATCGGATAGTTTTCGATCAGCTGCCTTTTGACACATATCGCCATCTCAAAGATCTCCTGGTCAGAGAGGAGTTTGGCGATGTCAAAGAGCGGTCCATCCTCAGCGTCTTGTAGCGCCTCTTCGATCCAGTCCTCCTCCTTTGTCAGTAGCTCTTTGACGCGGTTGTATAGCTCCTGCGCTTCACCGTAGCGCTTCTCCTTCATCAAAAGATCAGCGTAGAAGGTCAAAGCTGACTGATTTTTTGGCTCTATCTTGATTGCTTCTAAAAAGATCTCTTCCGCAGTACATAGGTTATCCATCTTGGCGTTGATGCGGCCCACGCCGGCTAGGGCTTCAGAGTTTTTGGGGTCTCGCGAAAGAACCTCCTCTAGAGTCATCAGCGCTTCGCCATACTGCTCCATGAAGAGGTAGGAGTAGCCCATCGAGGTCAAAAATTCAAAGTTATCGGGATGTCTTTGGTAGCCGCGGGAGAAGGCTTCGAGGGCGTTGCCATACTGCTCTAGTCTTAAATAGGCGAGCCCCAAGCGGAAGAGGTAGTCGGGATTATCAGGATGCTGCCTTGCCAGCGCTTCATATCCTTGAGCTGCTAGGTCATACTCCTTTTCATCAAAAAGTGCCTCGAGTTGATCAATGCGTTGGCCATTGATCGCATTCTCCAAAAGCACTTCGACCCAAGGAGCCTCTTTGTAGAAAGTTAGAAGCTGTTTGAAGATATCGGCAGCCTCATCGTAGCGCTTCTCTCTCATCAAAAGAACGCCGAGAGTTGAAAGGGCAAAGGGGTCTTCCTTTTCAATTTTGAGGGCTGAGGCGATGAGCTGATGCGCCTTTTCAAACTCTTCGAACTCGGTCTCTACGCGACCTAGACCGGCGAGTGCTGTGGCATTTCGTGGATCAACTCTTAAGGCCCATTCAAAAGTCTCTTTTGCTATGTCCCACTTTTTTAAGGAGATGTAGGGTAGTCCAAGGAGGGCGATAAGTTGACTTGATTGGGGATGGATTTCGATCCCTCTCTTGTAGGTCTCGATCGCGAGCTCATATTTTTTGTTTCGCTGGAAGAAGCTGCCAAAAAGTTCGAAGTAATCAGCATCGCCGCACGACTTAACGATCAATTTGTCAAAGAGCTTTTCGATCCCTTCGAGATCCCCCCTCTTCTCCTTCTCTTTAATAAGCTCTCTGAGCTCACCAAATTTTGTCCCTTTTAGCGCTTTTTTGGCCCAGAGCGCAAGAGGGTCGATCTTCAAGATTTTTTCGTAGAGCTTGGCAGCCGCCACATAATTGGATTGTCGCTCCTCGAGGTCGGCTAAGAAGGTGAGCGCAGTCATATTCACCGGGTCAAGCTTCAGAGCCTCTTTGTATTTCTCTCTTGCCAGAGCTTCATCCTTTTGAAGATCGGCAAGACGGCCTAAGCCAGACATGGCTTCGCTATTTTTTGGGTCTTTGGCTAAGACCGATTGGAAAGTAGTTTTAGCTAGGCGAAACTTCTCTAAATTGAGATAGAGAAAGCCGAGGGCGTTAATGAGGGGATAGGAGTCAGGATAGCTCTGTATTGCTTCGGTGTAGAGGGAGATAGCCTCCTCTTCGTCATAGATTCTGGCTAAAAAGCGGCCGTAGAGAATGATAAAAGGGACCTGGTTTTTCGATGAGCTGATCAGCTGCTGGTATATTTCTCTTGCGGCATCATAATTTAGCTTCTTGATCTCCTCTTCGATGCGATCTAAGAGGGGCCCTGCTTTGGCGCGTGCAAGAAGATCGTCTGCCCATACGGCTCCTGGTATTTCACCTAGAATCTGTGCATAGAACACCTCTGCTTTCGTATATTCCCCTTTTTGAAGGTAGTAATTACCTAAAAAAGAGAGGGTGGAGATGTTTGTTGGATCGATGGCATAGGCCTGCTCAAGAAAGTCATACCCCTTCTTCTCCTCGCCCATTTTGAGATAGAGCTTGCCGAGACCCACCAGAGCGCCGACATTGAAGGGCTCCTCCATAAGAACAAACTCTAAAAGTTTCTGCGCAGAGAAGAGCTCACCTTGGTCGATAAAGGCGTAGGCGAGCGATACCCTTAAAGGGTTGTAGCCCGGGATCTGGTTTAGGCCGTTGAAGTAGGTGATGATCGCCTTTTGGGTAGCGCCTATCTGGAGGTAGAGACGGCCTAAAATCTGGTAGAGATCGGCATTTTTTGGCGTCTGCTTTAAGAGCTGTTCAGCGAGCTTAATCGCCTCTTCTACTTCCCCTAAGGTCTCTAGATCTTGCAGCTGCTTAAACTTTACACCCAGCTGCGCGCGCATCATTGCCTGCTCGACCCAAGTTTTGTCAACGCTTAGCAAAGAGAGGCGGCTGTAGATCTTCAAAGCTTCTCTGTAGTTCCCCAGCTCCTCTTCTAAGAAGGCTAGCCCCCCAAGAGCCTCTTGATTTGCGGGATTCATCTCTAGCACCTTCCCATAGAGGGAGCGCGTCTTCCCAAAATGTTTCTCTTCGAATTCCACCTTGGCCAACCCCAAAAGCGCCTCGACGTTGCTAGGATTTTTCTGCAAGAGCCCCTCAAAAATAGCTCTTGCCCCCTCAAAATCTCTTCTGTTTGTGAGCGCTATTCCAAGCCCTAATTTCAGCTCCTCATCTTCAGAGAAAAAGTGAAGCCCCTGCTGATAGATCTTTGCTGCTTTGTCGTACTGATGAATTTTTTCGTAGAAGGCACCAAAGTTTTTGTAGAGGAGAGGATTGGGGGTAAGCTCGGTGAGAGTCTTTTTGTAGATCTCTTCGACCTTTTCGAACTCTTTATTTGTTAGTAGGTTAAGAACATTTTCTTCGATGGGAAGCATCTGAAGATCTAATAGGCTCTTTTTAGCAAATGTCGCCTCAGGATCGATAATGAGAATCTTTTTGTAGATCGTCTCCGCTTCGCTATATCTGTCCTGATCGATGTACATTTTGGCTAAGAAGGAGAGAGTGAAGAGGTCGTTTGGTTTGATCTTTAGCGCCTTCTCAAAGTAAATTTTCGCCTGGTCATAATCCCCTAAGAGCGTGTAGAGCCTTCCCAAGCCGGCATACGCTTCGCTGTCTAAAAAGGAGGTTTTCTGCACTTCGTAAAAGAGCTCTTCAGCCTCTTCAAAGTTGTTGTGCTTCAAAAAGAAAAAGCCCTTGGCTAGCTTGAGACGGTCAGATGTGGGGTTGAGAGCCAAAGCGCTATCGAGCATATCTTCCGCCTCTGCCGGTTTGCCTATT
Source organism: Chlamydiota bacterium (assembly GCA_021772215.1). GTDB lineage: Bacteria > Chlamydiota > Chlamydiia > Chlamydiales > JAJFMK01 > JAJFMK01. The sequence continues at coordinate 3,946 of JAJFMK010000291.1, forward strand.
TTGTCGAGCAGCTGGCTAATGAGGATGTAGAGCTCCAGCTGGTCGGGATGCTGCTCTAAAAGGTCATGGTAGTACTGAAGGGCGAGCGTTAGGTCGCCTCTTTTTTCAACATCGGCGATCCGCTCCAGTTTTGGCCCTAGCTCGGCTCGCACTAGAGCGTCTTGGATCCAGCCCGCTTTGGGGTTCTCTTTAGCCAGATCAGCAAGAAGAGTCGTCGCTTTTTTGAATTCCTTGTTATCGATATAGAGCTCTCCAAGATAGAAGAGGGTGTTTGTGTTTTTGGGGTCGATTTTGAGGCTATGCTTATAGAGCATCTCTGCATCTTTTCGGTAGCCTAAAAGAGCGTTGAGCCGCCCCACTCCTGCGAGAGCTTGGCTGTTTTGGGGGTCAGCGTTTAACACCTGCACAAAGAGAGTAAGGCTTCTCGACTCATCTGCATTTGATAGGTAGCTGTTGGCGAGGTCAACTTTGAGCTGTAGGTTTGTAGGGTCTAGGGCTAAAGCTTTTGAGTAGAAAGAGATAGCTCTTTCGAAGTCACGGATGGAGTAGTAGGCATCACCTAAGGCTCTCATCAAGGAGAGGTTGTTTGGCTGCTCGCTCGCGCGCTTTTCATAGTAATCTAAGATCGTGCTGATTTTTTCATCGCGCTTTCTCTGTTCCAGCTCTTCGATGATGTTTTCTTGCGCAATCATGAGGGCAGGAGAGATCAGACAGAAAAAGAGCAGGGAGAAACAAGAGCAGATTCGAGAGAACATAAATTTTTTCTTACCATGAAAATATATATAAAAAAAAGAGTTTACTTATATAGTGTGGCGACTTGCTGATAATCACCTTCCCTGATATGGGGAGTGACATGGGTTCTTACGTAGTCGATGGAGCGATGCAGAAGCTCCTTAACCATTCAACCAATGGTGTTGTGATCTTTGCCCCCTCGGGGGAGATCCTCTGGTTGAACGATCCCTTCGAGCGGATGAGCGGTTTCCTAAGAGAGGAGATCATTGGCCGACCCCTCGAAATGCTCTTCATGAGCGAAGGAGCTTTCAAAGGATTGACCCAATTCTTTGCTGAGGAGGAGGAGATGGGGGCGCTCTTTGCTGGGGAATTAACAATTCAGACAAAGATGCGAGAGCAGAGGAATCTCTTCATAGAGCTTCTGAAGCTGCCCTCAAACGAAGAAAGACAATTTGCCCTTATCTGCGAAGATCGACTCGAAATGGACCGCTTACGCACACTTTTGCGAAAGGGCGCTATTGTCTCGGGTGCCATCTCACATGTTCAGTCGAAATATATTCAACATGGGGCCGCGCAGCCGCTGCAAGATCTCTTCTATCCGCTGCTTCGCTCAGCAAGACTTGTGGCCAAGGCAAAAAGCCTCATTTTAGCGAAGCCTATTGATGAGGTCAGCTTCTCTTTAATTTCCTCTACCAAGGGGTGGAAAGGGGATCTTAACATAAATTCTCTTCTGACGCCTCACCTACATAAGGCTTACTTAAGTCAAAAGCCTCAAATTGTAGAGACCTCCTCTCAAGAGGAGATCAATAATCTTCTCCTCATTCCATTGACGAGTCATAAGGGGAGCTTTGGAATTTTGGGGATTATCGACTCGCTAAAGCCTCTGACAGATGAGCTTTTTTCTGATTTAAGCCCCCTAATCCAGTCGATAGGTGAGATTCTTCTTGTTTTAGAGGAGGAGAAGGAGCGGCGAAACGCTGAAAAGCAGCTTCAAGAGAGCCAAGAGCTGCTGCGTGGCTTGTCCTTAAGATTGATGGAGCAAAATAGTGAGCTGGTTGTGGCGATGGAACAGGCATTGGCAGCAAAATCTGCTCAAAAAAAGTTTCTTGCCAACATGAGCCACGAGATGCGCACTCCGCTCCACTCCATTATGGGATTTTGTGAGCTAATCTTGCAGTTGGGTCTTCCGGAAAAGCAGCGTAGGTTTGCGAACAAAATCTATACGTCGAGTGAGTCCCTTTTGATACTCATCAATGGGCTTTTGGATCTGTCTAAAATTGAGGCGGGAAAGCTGATAATTAAGCAGGAGCCGTGCAACCTATCCGAGGTGATTGTTGAGGCCATTTCGCTTATGGAAAAAGAGATTGTGGAAAAGGGACTCTCACTTCACCTCTATTATCCCCCTGACCTTCCGACAGAGATGTTTAGTGACAAAGAGCGGATCAAGGAGGTCCTTCTCAATCTCCTTTCTAATGCTCTGAAGTTTACCGATCAAGGAGAGATCAACCTCTTTTTGCGTGAGATCTCGCGGGCGGCTCAGAGCATCAAAATCGAGTTTGCTCTATCGGATACCGGGATTGGGGTTGATGACTCTTTTAGAGCTGAGATTTTTAGTGACTTTTCTCAAGCAGATATCTCTTCGAAAAAGAAACACCGCGGGACCGGTTTGGGCCTTGCGATCTGTCGCAAGATTGTCGAGAAGATGGGCGGGGAGATCAATTTTGAATCTGCCCTAGGCAAGGGGTCAACTTTCTATTTCTCACTGCCGCTTCTTTTAAATCCGGAAAAAGAGGAGCCGAGCGCAACTCCTGGCAGCGGCCGCCGTCTACTCATTTTATCTTCAGACCCTGTTGATCAGTTTATCCTAAAGAGGTATGGAGAAGCTTTAGGGTTTACTTGTGATCTAACTGAGGATGTCGCTGATTACGATCTGATAATTTTTGACGAATGCGTTGATAGGCAAAGTGTTATCCAAGATCATAGGGGTGCGAAGCTTTTAATGTTAGAGTGGGAGCATCTTTGGAATTCAAATGATGAGGCTGTCTCACTGCTTCGTCGCCCGACAACTATGCTCCAACTTCGAAAGGCTATTTTTAAGGGTATATAATGAAAGTGTTAGTTGTTGAAGATTATCCGATCAATCAGGAGTTAATCAAAGAGTTCCTCCTCTACCTCGGCTGTGAAGTCACTCTCGCTGATGGGGGTCAGCAGGCTTTAGAGCTTTATAAGCAGGAGAGCTTCGACATCATCTTCATGGATGTCCAGATGCCTGAAATGGATGGCTATGAGGCGACGCAGAGGTTGCGACTTCTAGAAGGGGAGAAGCGGCGCACACCGATCATTGCTTTGACAGCGAGCGCCGTTGAGGGAGACAAAGAAAAATGTCTAGAGGCGGGAATGGATGATTACATCAGTAAGCCATTTCAAATCAGTGAACTTGAGGAGATGATCAATCGATGGAAAAAACAGAAAAGCCCTACCTATTAATCTGCGGCGCCGGGCCTACAGGTCTTCTTCTTGCTATGGAGATGCAAAGGCGCGGCGTCCCCTATCGAATTGTCGATAAAAAGGAGGGCCCCTCGCAGCATTCGAAGGCTCTTGGCTATTGGGCAAGGACCTTAGAAATTTTTAGAAAAACGGGTCTTGATCGCGCTGTAGTAGATGCCGGCAATCCGATCCATGCGGTGAGTTCCTACTACCAAAATCAAAAACTTGGCGAGGTAAGTCTAAATCAGATCAACAGCCCCTATCCGTTTGGTTTGATCCTTCCTCAGTCTGACCTTGAGCGGCTGATGATCCAAAAATTAGAGGAGCTCGGCGGATATGTCGAGTGGAATACCCGCTTCAAAGAGGCGAAAGAGATTGAAAATGGGGTCGAGATCACCCTCTCGCATCTAGGGGATTTGGAGGAGACGATTCGCTGCCCCTACCTCGTCGGTTGCGACGGCGCCAAGAGCTCTGTAAGAGAGATGCTGCATCTCCCCTTTAAAGCAACGCCCTACCCCGACGCCTTTGTCTTAGTCGACGCAAAATTTGACTGGCCGCGCGCAGAAGATCAGCTCGAGGGTCACCTTCACCCCGACGGTGCTCTGATACATTTTCCCTTTGGAAAGGGGCGAGGGCGCATTCTCTATATGCGTAAAAAAGGTGAAGATCCGCATCAATTGCCAAGTGTCGCTCAGGTGGAGCAGGTAATTAAAGAGAGAACAGGTGAAAAAATTGTCCTTTCAGATGTCGAGTGGATCTCCCCTTTTGGCATCCACCATGTGGTCTCAACAGCTTTTAGAAAAGGGCGCACCCTCCTCTGCGGCGATGCCGTTCATGTCCATAGCCCCGCCGGCGGTCAGGGCGCGAACACCGGTATGCAGGACGCCTACAACCTCGCCTGGAGACTTGGGCTTCTCTACCACAAAAGGGCCGATGAGTCGATCCTTGACACATACGAAGAGGAGAGGATGAAGGTGGCTAAAGAGGTGGTCGCCTTCTCCGACCAGCTGACAAAGTCGATTGAGATGATTGGAGGGCGCACTTTCTTGCCAAAAGCAGTCGTTAAACTTCTCTTTCGTTTAGGCCTTAAAAGTTTATCCCACTCCAAAAAGCTGCAAGAGCTCTTCAGCAACAAGCTGGCTGAAATTTCGGTCAACTACCGCGGCACCTCCGGGGTAAGTGAAACCGTTGACGAAGCAGCTCCTAGGCTATCCCAGAAGCTGCTTCCAGGCGATCTCGTCCCTCACCTTCGTCTTCCAAATGGTGAAGAGCTGATCGACCTTCTCGATGATCAGCAATATACGCTCCTTGTCTTCTCCACCAAAAAGGTTGAGGTTGAAAATGTCCGCATCCTTGTGATGGACCCTTCGACAAAAGAGCACTTTGGAGTCACTGGCGAGGCGTTTTTTCTCGTTCGGCCCGACCGCTATATTGCCTATCGAAGCAACTATTTCCTCGACAAATTGCCCTGTTAGTCCTATCGTCTCTTGATTTGATAAGGAGATAGATATGTCACTACAACGGGCAATCCAAGCTGTTGAAGAGGGGGTTCAATATAGCGAAATTTGCTTTGGCTCATACTTAAGCCAAGAGGAGCAAGATCGCTGCTCTGCTCTGATAAGAACAGTTTCTAACCTCGCAAGTCAGCTGCCCCATTTGTTACAGGATCGAGATTTAGCAAGTTTTCCAACAAAGGTTAGCCAGCTCAGTTCCAAGCTCGAAGCTCCAGGCCATCGCAATGTATTTGTTTCGCTACTGGTCAGGATTGCTAATATCTTTTTAACCTGTTTGGGTTATCCCTTGATTGCTAGCTCCACACCCGATTTCAAAGAGAGCCTTCAGAGGATTAGATCAGCCTTGTCATCAGACTCTAGAGAGTTTTTGTTGGACCTACCAAAAGATGTTTTTCCCGAAGAGAGCATTGGTGCTATGTTGAATCATTTCTCACTGGCCAATCTCTATGTAGGGGCTCTTTTTTTAGTTTATCAGGATCCAACAGCCTCAACCTCATTCTACGAAAGGGTAAAAAGCAATATTGAGGATCTATATGAAGAGAGAGGGGGAGATTTAGAAGAGCTAGAGCTTCTCGAAGGTCTAGTATTAGAAGCATTGTTAAATAATCACTCACTTCAGTTCATTTATGACGAACATTCTCAAAGCTTCTCAATTGATGAAAGTCTTAAGATTAAGAGTCTTTTAGCCTCCAACGATTTAGAATATGAAATCGACGATTCAAAAATTGAGATATCAACTGAAACAGCCTCTTATCTACTCGCCTGCTTTAGAAAAGAGAAGCAGTATATCAGTGATATTGAAGGTCATTGTGGTTTTGTTTTTGAGAAAGATGATTTTGACCAATATTTACTTAGCAACAGCTCGACAGGAAGGACTCACCAGCTTTTTTCTCTTGCTCGAGATCTTGAGATCTTCACAACAGATTCTGAATACAGACATGGTGTGCCTCTGCCCTCTTTTAGTGGCGATGAGCTAGGGACTATAGCTCAGTTTTATAAGGATCTTGATCAGTTTGAGAAGCTATGCAGGCAGTTATATGTAGCTCTTGTGCCCGAAAATAAAGATAGAGAGCATCCTTCTAGACGCATGCTCATGCTGAGGGAAGAAACTAAGAACCTTGTCAAAAATTGGCTTCAAAACATTCCTCGGATTGAGGGAGAAGCTGAAGAGGAAATTTGTATTACTTCGATGGAAGTTACCTCTTTGTATGAGGCTGACCTCTCGTACAAACAGTTTAAACATGTTTCCGAATGTCTTGAAATAGTTCATTTTGTTGGTAACGAGCTTAACTTGAATCCCAAAGAGGTGATGGAGCTGGAAGCTAGAAATGAGCTTATCAAGAAATATGCTCAACATAAGAAAGAGACCTTCCTTCAGAAGGTAGCCGAATTGGGAGATGAGGAGATTTTAAGAAGTGCTGAAGAGCTATGTCAAGAGTTTGATCACGTGGAAGAGTTTGGCCAGACCGTAAAAATTGAGACTGCCTGTTGGTCCACACTTTTGTGGGAGTTTGCCTCTAGTTCGAATGACAGCTCTTCAGAAATTAGCGCTTCTAGTTCTTTAGACAGTTTCATTTCTGCTGCAGAAGATGTATCGATGGATGCACAAGCAGGATCAACTATCCATCCTGATTATCAACATGCAATCTCATTATCCTTTTCTTATCTAAATCGATCCACTGATGAGTTGAGTCTGCTTGAGTTAGGGATAAAAAGAGAGGACTTGAGTCGCTACATCGATAGCGGAGATGGCTCAATCAACTATCATGCCCTATGTGTTGCCATTCCCTATCTGGCAGTTGGCTATTGTATCGAAAATAATAATTTAGCTTGGCGTCGACAAAGTACATGAAGTAATTTCTCTCTCGACAGAT
>JAJFMK010000292.1 GCA_021772215.1 Chlamydiota bacterium
GACGCCGCGCGCCTACGCGGAACAAGCCGCCGCGCTTGAGCTATTTGAGGGCTCCACGCAACGGCTTGTTCCGCAACGTAGTGCAATGATATCAAACCAGGGGCTCACCCCGTAGATGGTCCTATTCGAGGGGGAAGGTCAGCAGGATTGCCACCTCAACCGGTCGATGCAACACAAAAGCCGGCATCACCGCGCGAGTGTTGCTTGTCCGTGAGCTCTTCCAAGGACGCAAAACCGTGTTCGACAAGGTTTCTAGCCGCGTGCGCGAAAACGTCAGCCGGGGCGGTGGCATATCGTATCGCCGCATCGTCCGGCGCGTCTACCGGGCGCCCCTAGTGGATTGATTCCAACGTTTGGAACCCTCTGTTTCGAGCAGCGATTATTTTGTTGGGATCGGCTCTCCATATGAAGGGCTTTGCATCGTTGGCGTTGTATTCCTTGATGAAGCGGTTGATTGCGGTTTGCAGATCGATCAGCGAGTAGAACACGCCGTGCTTAAGCCTGCGGCGGGTTAGTTTGGCGAAAAAGCCCTCGACCGCGTTCAGCCACGAGCTTGATGTCGGGGTAAAGTGCAGCGTCCAGCGGGGATGGCGTTGCAGCCAGGCCCGGACCTTGTCTTTCTTGTGGGCTGCGTAGTTATCGACAATGGCGTGGATGTCTTTGTCTTTGGGAACCGAGCGTTCGATCTGGTTGAGGAAACGAATGAACTCCTGATGTCTGTGGCGCTGCATATTCTGGCCAATCACCGTTCCATCCAGCACATTAAGGGCCGCAAACAGGGTGGTTGTACCGTTTCGTTTATAATCATGGGTCATCGTTGCGCCGCGTCCCTTCTTCAGCGGCAATCCCGGCTGGGTGCGGTCAAGCGCCTGTATTTGCGACTTTTCATCAATCGACAAGACCACGGCATGGGCGGGCGGAGAGACATAAAGACCAACGATATCATGCAGCTTCTCCACAAACCGGGGGTCGTTGGACAATTTGAATTGCCGAAAGCGATGCGGGACAAGGCCATGGGCTTTCCAGATCGTCTGCACCGTCGAGGCCGCAACACCGGCCACCGCGGCCATCGCCCGCAAGGTCCAATGGGTCGCCTCATGCGGTGGCGGTTTGAGCGTCAGCGCAACAATCTCCCGCACGCGATGTTCCTCAATCGGAGCGATGCCCGGCGGTCGCGTCTTGTCGCGCAAAAGGCCATCAACTCCCTCCTGCATGAAACGCTCCTGCCAGCGCCATACACAAGTCTTCGACTTGCCAGTCGCCCGCATGATCCCATGGGTGCCATGTCCTGCGGATGACAAAAGGACAATCATCGAACGCCAGACATGTTTTTGTGCTGATTTCGGGTCATTGATAATCCGCTCAAGCCGCTGTTGATCGGTTGCGGAAACCGTGAATGATATTCCTGTACGCATGACCGACAGTCGCACATGATAGCGTCATAAGGAATCCTAAATCGGACTCTTTCGTTTCAATCGATCCACTAGCCATCCACCGGCGGGATCCGGAATTGGCCGTTTGCGGGCGGCACGACGGCGCGCTCCATCGGTTCGTCGAGCCGCGGTACCCAGTCGTAGGGGTAGCGGTAGGCCCGGAACACGTCGGCGAAGAACAGCCCCTCGCGGGTCGCCAGATTGTGCGGGCTGATATATTCCCAGACGATCTCGCAGTCCGGCGTGACCTCGAACAGCCGTCCGCAATGAGATTCGGTGATCAGCGTGTTGCCGTTCGGCAGGCGCTGTGCCGCGCTCTTGTAGCGGCTATAGAATTTGCTCATATCCTCGCCCTCGCACGGGTAGCCCTGGGTGCGGGCGGTGAACGCCCAGACCAGCTCCAGCGTGACCGGGTTGAACTCCAGCACCCGGGAGCAGTCGCGCAGCGCGTTCCACGTCCCGTTCGGCGCGCCCGGGTTCGGATCGCCGAAGCCGGCCGCGCCGCCATTGTCGAACACCAGCACGTTGCCTTCGCCGGGCAAGCCTTTGGGGATGATGTGCGCGTGATGCGGTCCGATGATGCAGCCGAGCGACTTCAACGCCGGGTCACTGGAATAGTCGGGTCCGATCTTCCAGACGATCTTGCCGGTCCGTTTGGAGATGATGTAGAGCATCGTGCCGCGGTCGTCGGTGATGATGTTCTCCGGGTCGAACCGTTCGTCGCCCGCGTCGAACCATTGGTTCGGGCCGACATAGGAGGAAGTGTTCTGGAATACGCCGTGCTGGTTGCGGCAGTGGCGCATGATCGCGTTCTTGGCCGCCTCGCCGTGGCCGAACTGCTCGAAATTCTCGGCCGGCATCCAGTCCCAGGCGATCTCGCCCGCCCAGGTCACCTCGATCATGCGCGTGGCGCGCGGCAGGTAATCCCGCGTGACCTCCGGCCATTCGCCGCTACGGTAGCTCAGCATCAGGGTCCGTCCGCCCTCGGCCATGGGCGTCATGCCCGGCACGTAGTAGCCGACCGGGCAACCCTCGCGGACAATGTCGTGGTTCTGCCGCGCGGACCAGGCCGGCCCGTCGCCCAGGTCGATCTCATCGGCCCGGTTGAAGGTCCATTCGATAGTGCCGTCCCAGGCCTCCTGCACCACATCGTCGGCGCCCCAGGTGTGGTCGTAGACCTTCGACACCCGGCCGGTCTGCCCGCCCAGGACCGCGCCGCCGGGCAACAGGTTGATCATAAAGCCGTTGAACCGGGGCCAGGTGCGGACCGGATTGCCATTCATATCGATCAGCACCGCGCCCACCCCGGGCTTCATTGAAGGGTAGAGCGTGTAGCCGTTGAAGCACTTCTCGGGCTTGTAGATCGTCGTCCCGGTCGGGAATACCGTGTGCATGTGTCCTGCTTTCGAATAGTGGCGCGTTGGTCGGGCGTCGGGGAGAGCTTAGCGCATATACGCGGGAAAGGGCCATCGCCGCGCGGTCGATCAAGTGGCGTCGGGAGCGTGACGATCCGGCCGCTTCGTGTTTTACTCAATACATTCGATAGGGTTGTTTGAGCAGGAGTTCAGGATATGAACGAGCGGATAAAACTTGGCACGGCGTTGCCGTTTACCGATGTCGGCGGCGCGCCGGAGACCGTGGCGGCATTCGTCCTGGCGGCCGAGGCGCTCGGCTATGACCATCTCACCGGCACCGATCACGTGCTCGGCGTCAATGCCGCGAGCCGGCCAGACTGGGATATGAACCGAAATACCTCGGCCGACTACTTTCACGATCCCTTCGTTCTGTTCGGTTACCTGTCCGGCGTGACGAAGCGGATCGGGTTTTCGCTCCAGGTGCTGATCCTGGCACAACGCCAGACCGCGCTCGTCGCCAAGCAGGCGGCCTGCGTGGACGTACTTTCGGGCGGCCGGTTCCGTCTCGGTGTCGGTATCGGCTGGAACAAGGAAGAATTCATCGCGCTCGGCGAAAATTTCCACGACCGCGGAAAGCGCTCCGAAGAACAGGTCGAAGTCATGCAACGCCTGTGGGCCGAGCAGCACGTCTCCTTCAAGGGACAATGGCACGACATTCCCGATGTCGGCATCAACCCGCTGCCGCTGAACAAGACGATCCCGCTCTGGTATGGCGGGCATCACGACGCGACACTTCGGCGCATAGCCAAATACGGCGACGGCTGGATTATGCTGGCGCATCCGCCGGGCGACGCGGCGATCGCCGCGTTCGATAAAATGCGCGCCTACGCCGCGGCGGCCGGCCGCGACCCGAAATCGATCGGCATCGAAATCTGGACCTCGATCGCCGAGGGCGGGCCGGACGATTGGCGCGAGGAGGCCAAGTTCTGGAAAGCGGCGGGCGTTACGCACATTACCGTCAACAATTCGCGCGCGCGCGGCCACCATAAGCGCATGGCCGGCCGCACGCTTTCCGACCACATTTCCGGCATTGAGCGCTATCGCGACGCGGTCGCGGATGTGTTGTAGGAAAGGAATTAGACGTGCAAGCTGATTATGTCATCGTGGGTGCCGGTTCAGCCGGCTGCGTGCTCGCGAACCGGCTGACGGAAGACCCCGATACGCGCGTGATCCTGCTTGAAGCGGGTGGAAAGGATTGGAACCCGTATATCCACGTACCGGCTGGTTACATCAAGCTGCTGGACCATCCCACGCTGACCTGGGGCTTCAAGGCCGACCGAGAATCGGGCCTGAACGGCCGCGAGATTCCCTATCCGCGCGGCAAGGTTCTGGGCGGATCAAGCTCGATCAACGGCTTGATCTATATCCGTTCCCAGCCCGAGGACTACGATCACTGGTCCCAGCTCGGCAACCGCGGCTGGGGGTCGAAGGACGTCTTTCCCTTCTTCCGCAAGGCGGAAAACTGGGACGGTCCGGCCGATGCCGTGCATGCCAAGGGGGGCCCGCTGTTCACGTCTCTCACCCGCGACCAGCCGGCGCTGTGCGAGGCCGCGGTCGAGGCGGGCCGGGAAATCGGCTGGGCGTATCGCGAGGATCTGAATGACCTGCCGCACGGCCTGGGCGACCATATCGGCTGGGTCCAGCAGACAAGAGGCG
>JAJFMK010000293.1 GCA_021772215.1 Chlamydiota bacterium
GTACCATCTCTTTGGCCTCTCCTCTAAAAGCGGCCATGTGGCCCCTTTGGGAGAGCGCATCCCCTCACATGTTGATACTATTTGGGCTCGCCATGGAATGGATTGTAGTTGAGGGGAATCGCCAGCGTCTCGATGGCGGGGCGATGTTTGGCAACGCTCCCAAAGAACTTTGGAAAGGACTGATTGCTCCCGATGAGAAAAATCGGATCGAGTTGGCAGCGCGCGCCCTTCTTTTTCTCCTTGATGATGGCAAGAAGCTTCTCTTTGACTCCGGCGTCGGCGCCTTCTTCTCTCCCAAACTAAAGAGTCGATACGGCGTCTATGAGGAGGGACATCGCCTCATCGATGAGCTGGAATCTCTTGGCCACCCCCACGAAACAATCGACTACGTCGTCCTCTCACATATGCATTTCGACCATGCAGGTGGAATTTTAGCTCCTTACGTTGAGGGAAAAGAGCCCTCATTGCTATTTCCCAGAGCACAATTTTTTGTTGGTAAAGAGCAGTTTGAAAGAGCTAAAAATCCTACCTTAAGAGATCGCGCTTCCTTTATCAAAGAGCTACCCGCCCTTTTAGAGGCCTCTTTTCGTCTTAAGCTTTTAAAAGAGGGCGATAAGCTTCCCTTTGTTGGTGATTTTCGCTTCGAATTTGTCGATGGTCACACGCCGGGGCTGCTTCTGCTCTTTGTCGACAAGCTGGCCCTGATTACTGACCTGATTCCGGGAAGATCTTGGGTTCATCTGCCCATCACGATGGGGTATGACCGCTTTGCCGAGAAGGTCGTCGAAGAGAAAGAGGCACTCCTAAAGCGCGCTGTAGAGGAGGATCTTACCCTCTTTTTAACCCATGATCCCAGCACGCCCTTCTGCCGGGTGCGCTTAAGAAGTAAAAAGTACTTGCCCGTTGAGGTTTAAGTCTTTTAAAATTGCGCCCATGATGCGGCTCTTATTTCTCTTACTATTTCTTTGGCTGCCTTTAACCGCGCAGCTGGCCGTTTATAGTAAACGAGCCGGTGACGATGAGATCACCCATCTGCAGATCTTCGCCGAGCGCTGCTCAGGAAGCAACTACACGCATGGGTTGATTAAGAAAAACTGCCAGCTAGAGGAGGGCCACTTTGGTCATAAACATTTTCCTCCCTGGCTCTCACAGCCGCTCGCTCTTTATATGGGCCCCCAGCGCCTCTACACTTTCGAGGGAAATAAGAATACTCTCTTCGTTTTAGTAGTTCGAGATCCTTATGATTGGGTGAGGAGTTTCTATAAGATGCCTCACGGCATGGATCGAGAGGTGGCTAAGCTCCCCTTTAGCCGTTTCATCCGCGCGATATATCGCATCTCTCCTCAGAGCAATGAGTTTCGTAACTTTGGGCAAAATGATCCTCTTTTTGAGCTCGATCCCGAAACGGGAAGTTACTTTGCCAACGTCTTGCATCTACGCACGGCAAAGATCAAAAATATGATGGCGATCTCTGAGAAGGTGAATAACTTTTATCTGATCAGATATGAGGTGATTCGAGATCACCCCCGAGAGGTCTTAGATGAACTGGCCTCCATATTCGGACTTAATTTAACCCCCCGATATACTCCAATCACCACGGCGAATGATTGGGGTATAAAAGAATATAAGCCAAAAACCTACTTTTCGATCAGTTCGAGTGATCTCAATTATATCAATTCACATCTTGATCGCGGTCTTGAACTAAGACTGGGATATCGTATAAAAAACAGGGTTCCATAAATGATTAAATTCCTACTCCTACTTCTATTTACTTTTTCCTTAACGGCTCAGCTAGCTGTTGTGGCTAAGAGGCAAGGAGAGGAGCCTATTACCCATCTTCAGATTTTTGCCGAGCGCTGCACAGGTAGCAACTATCTGCGCGCTCTTATCGAAAAGAACTGCTTTTTAGAGGCTGCTCATTTTGGCCACAAACACTATCCCCCATGGTTTTCATTGCCTCAAGAGGGGTTTAGAGGTCATCCTCACCACTACAGCTTTGAGGGGAATGAGAAGACGCTCTTTGTCATGGTTGTCAGAGATCCTTATGATTGGATCAGAAGCTACCACTCCTCTCCCTATGGAGCACTCAGAACACTTGGCGGACTGCCTTTCCATCAGTTTATTCGTGCTACTTACCATTTTGACCCTCGCTCTCCAGATTACGAACATTTCACAAAGATCAGCCCCCATTTCGAAAAAGATCCTCAAACTGGTAAACCCTTTCCTAATGTGCTGAAGATGCGCACAGCCAAAGCAAAAAATATGTTGCTGATCCAAGATAAGGTAGAGAACTTCTATCTCATCAGATATGAGGTGGCCTGTGAGTTTCCCGAAGAGGTTCTTCAAGAGCTCGCATCGCTCTATGGACTCTCTTTAAGTCCCACCCTCATTTCCATAGATACAAGAAGAGATAATGGTAAGGTGACCTATACTCCCAAAAAATATCCACCCATTGACTTTGACGATCTAGAATTTATCAACAGTCAAATCGACTGGGAGTTAGAAAAGTGGCTTGGTTACTGCCGAAAGAAGAAGGTTTTGTAAATGTTTCGATATTTTTTGATCTTACCGCTTCTTCTCTCCTCTCTTTTAGCCGAATATGGGTGCTTAATCAAAAGGGAGGGGGAGGATTCGATTACCCATCTGCAGATCTTCGCCGAGCGCTGTTCAGGGAGCAACTACACAGGAGCACTGATCGAAAAGAACTGCTACTTAAAGAGGGCCAATTTTGGCCATAAGCATTATCCCCCCTGGTTTTCTCTTCCCAAAAGCGAGTATCGCGGCCCTAAAAGCCACTACACTTTCGAGGGAAATAAGAACACTCTCTTTGTGATGGTTGTTCGTGATCCTTACGACTGGGTGAGGAGCTACTACAGCTGGCCCTATGGCTCAGAGAAAAGTATGAAAAGACTGACCTTTAGTCAGTTTATTAGGGAGCCTTATCGCTGTGATAGAAAAACCAGTGACTATAGAAGATATAATAATAAAAATCCCCTTTTCGAGCTTGACCCCGAGACGAGAGATTGTTTTGTCAATCTCCTTTTCTTACGCACAGCTAAGATCAATAATATGCTTAAGATCCATGACAAGGTCTCTAACTTCTATCTGATCAGATATGAGGAGATTCGAGACCACCCTGAGGAGGTTCTTGGAGAGCTCGCTTCAATCTTTGGTTTAGAGTTGAGTGATCATTTGATTCCGATAGAGACCAGTCGAAATTGGGGAAAAAAGCCCTATGTGCCAAAGAGCTATTTTCCAATAGAGCCAGAGGATCTTGAGTTTATTAATAGTCAACTCGATTGGGAAGTTGAAGAGTCGCTAGGGTATCAGTTCAAGAGAGAAGTGAGCTAATTTTTTCCACAAACTCTTTTGAAAGGGATTTCTTTTTTCGGCTCTTGGCATCTAAACAGACCTGCACTGTCTCTGCTCTTCCGACAAGGTCCTCTCCACGAAAGAGAGAGAAGTTCAATGTAATTGAGTGAACACCTACTTTTCCCACCTCTGTTTTGATGCGAAGTTTATCTCTTACATTTAGGGGAGCTATGTAATCACTCTCTGCGTGGACGATCACAAAGATATAGGGGCTCTTTGTGAAGAGGTCGACAAAGGGAATATTCAGCTTTTCGAAGATATCCTCGATCGCTTCATGGATGTAGTAAAACTGTTTGGCATAGAAGATGACACCGGCCATGTCGGTGTCGTACATATGCACTTTGACTTCTGTTTCCATTATCTATCCAGATGAAGGAAAATAGCTTTTTTGTAAATGGAGTAATGAAGGGTTGAAACAGCCCTAGGGCGTGGTCCCCCTTCCCGCGCTGCCCCTTGGGCATGTATAGCTTCAATAAACCGGCTCTCTCTCGGGGGGCTTTTGCATCGTACAGCACCCCCTCGCTCAAAATGCCTATCGGCTCTTGCCGACATCTCGAACAGTCACCTAAGAATCGATCCACTATAGCGCACCTATGGTGCGCTAGCGGTTACCGCTCTACTTGACTGCAACGATATATCCGAAGTCGAAAGACAATGATACCGTTGCAGCTCAATAGGCGAAGTCAGACACGTCCAGGGGGCCGCAGGGGGCGGAAAATCTCGCTCCCGACGGTTTCAACCTTAACTTCCCGACTCATTACTCTTTGAGATTTTTTCCACTTTTCTCATTACCCCTTTTATCACCGACGCCGTAAAACCCTTCCGTTCAGGGGAGGGATATAAGGCGCCTCTTGTTGTAAACTTTCCTAACAAATATACTAACCTTACTGTTGATGGAGCAGGCTGAGACAAGTTCCTCTAAACAAACCATCATTAAAAATTAGCTCTCGGAATAGATAGCTTGGGTATCCAAATCCCTAGAAGCCCTCTCCACACCTTAATTGTGGTACGAGC
>JAJFMK010000294.1 GCA_021772215.1 Chlamydiota bacterium
GACATCAGCGAGCCCTCCAACCTTGGCAACTCCAGCCAGTTCTGCCGCGACGTGAACAATATGCATAGTCTTTTTTTAATAGCCATGAGAGGATCTTTTAGCAAGAGTTAGTTACCACCAAAAGAGATCGGGTCTGAACCAGGATATATCCTGACGTATCATGAAACTGAAATGTGACGCTTTTATAGGTCGAATTCAAAGAAGATTCTTTAAAATAAATCTTTATCCATGTCTCTATGTTGCTAGCTCGATTGTGAGTCTTGCAAATAAACTCACATCGTTGTAACATAGTCACTTCATTTTGTAATGGGGTATAGCCAAGCGGTAAGGCAGCGGTTTTTGGTATCGCCATGCGGAGGTTCGAATCCTCCTACCCCAAATAGTTTTTAACCTTCTCGCTAAGAGATTAGCAGTTATTCCGGGAGAAGGACATCTGTCCTAAAATCCCGTAGTATATATATTTTTGGAGTTGAATATGGAGTTAAACATCTCGTCACGTCCCGTTGAGAAAAAGAGGGATTCTAAGAGGTTGCGAAGGGAAGGAAAGATCCCAGCAGTTCTCTACATAAAGGGGAAACCCTCAGAACCGATCACTGTTGAAAGGGGCGAATTTGAAGCTGCTTTGCGTCAAATCAAGCAGGGTCACCTTCCTACTACGACGTTTTCTTTAAAAGATGCGTCAGGGAAAGAGATCAAAGCGATTGTCAAAGACATACAGTATCATGTCACCACCTACGACATCTTGCATCTAGACTTTGAAGAGCTAGAGGCAGGAACGCGAGTTAATGTGCGTGTGCCGATCACCTTTACCAATATTGTTGATTGCCAAGGCATTAAAGCCGGGGGCGCTCTTCGCCAGAATATGTACCATGTAAAAATTAACTGCGCGGCTGAAGAGATCCCAAATGAGTACAACGTCGATGTGTTGAACATGCAGATTGGTGATATGCGCAAAGTAAGCGACTTGGGTCTGCCAGAATCTGTGCGTCCTCTCGATAAGTTGGGAGAGGTTGCGTTGATGATTGCGAAAAGGTAGCAATGTCTCAAGAGATGCCCTTTTTGGTTGTAGGCTTGGGCAATCCCGGTCTTCGCTACCAAAGAACTAGGCACAATATCGGCTTTATGGTGCTCGATGAGCTAGCCGATGCCTTGGGAATCAGTTTTAAGAAGGAGAGTCGCTTCAGTGGTGAGGCGGCTAAGGGGCGCTATAAAGATGGAGAGATCTATATGTTAAAGCCGATGACCTACATGAACGCTTCGGGTGAGGCGATCGAGAGAGTGATGCAATACTATAAGTGGAACATCGCTCAGCTTTTGGTCATCAGCGATGATGTGGAGCTCCCTTTTGGGACGATGAGGCTGCGCCTTAGTGGATCGCATGGCGGACACAACGGGTTAAAAAGTATCACTAGTCATCTCAAAAGCGATGGCTATAAGAGGCTCAAAATGGGGGTAAGAGGAGCTAACGGTAGAGGTCAGATGGATCTGGCCGACTATGTGTTAGCCACCTTTGCCCTTGATGAAGAGACTAAGTTAAAGGATTTTATCCAGAAAGGGAGGGAGGCTGTTTTTCGGCTAATGCATGAAGAACCTCTTTCCGTAATGAATGAAGTTAATCAACGAACTTCGGCGGGTAGTCCTGCTGAAGAGGAGAAAAAGAATGAGCAAGGAACAGGAAAATCTCTATGAAGGGATTTATGTCATCGCTGCCAATGTGAGCGATGATATGAGAAAGTCTTTGGTTGAGAAGATCAAGACTGGAATCGAGAGTAACGGTGGAGAAATTGTCAAAGAGCATGACATGGGAAGACGCCGTCTCGCTTATGAAATCAATAAGCACCGCGAAGGACACTACCTCCTTCTCTACTTTAAGGCGCTGCCCTCCTTGGTAGCTGAGCTTTGGAGTGAGTACCAAATTACTGAGAATCTCTTACGCTATATGACGCTTCGAGCAGATGAGGTGATGGAGAAGATTGAGTTTAAAGCGCTTCAAGAAATTTAAAAAGAGAGAGAAGTTATGTCACAGAGAAAATCGGGACCTCGGGATTATACCGACCCTAGAACAAGACGCAAGAAGGCGTGCCCTGTTATTGCCTCTGGAATCACAGAGGTTGATTATAAAGATCTAGAGCTACTCAGGAATTTTATCACTGATCGCGGCAAGATCTTACCACGACGAATTACTGGGGTTTCTCAGACAACGCAGAGAAAAATCTGCTTAGCGATTAAACGAGCGAGGCATGTCGCCCTGCTGCCCTACACGGCTGACTAAAGGAGAGGTGAGGAATTATGTCATACAGCTTACTACTAATTGAAGATGTTGATTGCCTTGGCCGTAAAGGCGAGGTTGTCAAAGCAAAACCAGGTTACGCCAGAAACTTTCTGCTGCCCAAGGGTGTGGCACTTGTTGCCAATAAGCATACCTTGAGAATGCAGGAAAAATTGAGCGAGGAGCGCCTTAGACAGGCGACCGAAGATCGAAAGGATTCAGAGCTTTTGGCAAAAAAGCTTACTGAGATCTCCTTAACAATCCCTGTCAAGGTTGACCATGAGGGGCATATGTACGCCGCGGTAACCTCTGCTATTATCTCAGATGAGATAAAGAGCCAAGAGGGAATTGAGTTAGCTAAACAGTCTGTTATATTAAAGACGCAGATCAAAAAGACCGGAAGCTATGATGTCGCTATCAAGCTCAAAGAGGAGGTCATGGCAACGCTATCAATCACCGTCGAGCCTGTGGCTACTTCTGAGGAGAAGGGAGAGAGTTAATTGTCTCTTCATCTCCTCTCACCCGCTAAGGTTAATCTCTGCTTAAGGGTGGTTGGAAAACGAGCTGATGGCTACCATCAGCTCGTCTCTGTTATGCAGACGTTAAATCTCGCTGATCGATTGACTTTTGAATCCTCCAAACATGATCTGCTCGAATGCGACGATCCCTCAATTCCAACCGGTGAGAATAACTTGGTCATGCGCGCTCTTCGGCTCTTTAAAGATGAGACCGGCTTTAAGGAGTGCTTTAGAATTCGATTAGATAAGAAAATTCCTGTAGAAGCTGGGTTAGGTGGAGGGAGCAGCAACGCCGCAACAACGCTTTTTGCGCTGAATTTGCTTGCAAACTCTCCTTTAACAAACAGTGAACTTTTAGAGCTCTCTGCTAAGATCGGCTCTGATGTTCCCTTCTTTTTTTCAACAGGAACAGCCCTTGTGACGGGCCGAGGAGAGAAGGTGACCAGTCTGGGTTCGATCAAGTTACAAAAAATCTCCATAATCAAGCCCTCTTTTGGAGTCTCGACGATAGCCTGTTATGGCGCTTTGGGTAAAAACTTTTCAACGGCTGCAAAATATGAAAAGGCTTATAGTAATGGGGAGGTAGATTTTATGAATGATTTAGAAGCGGGAGCCTTTGGCCTCTCACCCAAACTTGCTGAACTCAAAGAGCAGCTTCAATCCTGCGGCTTTGATCAGGTGGTGATGAGCGGCTCGGGAAGCAGTTTTTTATGTCTTGGCGACGGCGAGCTTCCCTACTTTGATGGCTACAAGATGTTCTTCTCAGAGCCGA
>JAJFMK010000295.1 GCA_021772215.1 Chlamydiota bacterium
CGGAGCGAAGGTTTCGTCAAAGATTGGCGTCATCAAGAGTTTGATCAAAAGAGTCGACGCTCTCTTTTTGGGTGGCGGCATGGTTTACACCTTTATGCGCGCTTTGGGACACCCTGTTGGAAAGTCGATCTGTGAAGAGGATCAGCTTGAGGTAGCTAAGCAGGTGATGGAGCAGTGTCGACAAAAGGGGGTCAAACTCTACTTACCGGTCGATATTGTTGTGACAAAAGAGATCCAAGAGGGAGCTGAATATAAGGTAGTCTCCTTCGAAGAGGGGATTGAGTCAGATTATGAGGGGGTAGATATTGGACCTAAGACGCTTAAACTCTACAGCGAAGCTTTGACGGATGCCAAAAGTATCCTCTGGAATGGGCCTGTCGGCGTCTTCGAGGTCTCTCCTTTTGATAGAGGGACGCAAGGGATTGCCGAGGTTTTAGCTAAGCTTGATGCCTCGGTGATTGTTGGCGGAGGTGATTCGGTTGCTGCGGTGAAAAAGATGGGGTTAGAAAATGCTATGAAACATCTTTCCACAGGCGGCGGCGCAACCCTTGAGTATCTGGAGTTTGGGAACTTGCCGGGCATTGAAGTGCTTAAAAGGACGACTTCCCTTGAGAAAAAGGGGTAATATTTTGTATAATCTATTTAAACCTAAGGACAACATAAGACGGAATGTCCAAATCTAACACAGAAGAGTTTGGTCCGTGGCGCGCCTTTCTTTGGCCCGTGCACAACTATGAGCTGAAAAAGCTCATTCCAATGTTGGGTATCTTTTTTTTTATCGCCTTTAATTACAATGTGTTGA
This sequence comes from Chlamydiota bacterium, assembly GCA_021772215.1. GTDB lineage: Bacteria > Chlamydiota > Chlamydiia > Chlamydiales > JAJFMK01 > JAJFMK01. The sequence continues at coordinate 803 of JAJFMK010000295.1, forward strand.
GAACCCTGAAGGATTCGCTGATAGTCACGGCGAAGGCGTCGGGGGCGGAGGTGATCCCCTTTATTAAGGTATGGGTGCTCCTGCCGGGGGCAATCGCCTTAACGTGGCTCTTCAATATGGTGTCGAGCCGCTGGTCGAGGGAGAGGACTTTTTACATTATCCTCTCCTTTTTTTTGTGCTTTTTTATTCTCTTTTTGGCCCTCTATCCCTACTGTGATCAACTTCATCCCCATAAGACTGCTGACTGGTTAACGACGGTGCTGCCGGTTGGATTTAAGGGGCTTATTGCGATGTATCGCTACTGGCTCTTTACCGCCTTTTACGTCATGAGCGAGCTTTGGCAGACGATTATCTTAGCCGTTCTATTCTGGGGATTTGCCAACCATGTCACAAGGTTGAATGAGGCAAAGCGCTTCTATGGACTCTTTGGTATTGGCGCTAACCTCTCGGGGATATTTGCCGGAGAAATTTCGATCTATCTCCTTAAGCATCAATATAGTGATCTCCTCCCTTACGGAAAAAATTCTTGGGATCAGTCCCTCTTCTTAATTTTGATGACCATTTTGGCAAGCGGTGTTATCACTTCCATTCTCTTTCGCTACCTTAACGGCTCAGTTCTCAGGGATCCGAGGTTCTATGACCCCTCCATGAAAACGAAAGAGAAGCCAAAAGAGGGACGAACTAAATTAAGGGAAAATTTTAGAATTCTTCTCTCCTCTAAGTATCTAATCAGTATGGCTGCGATTGTGGTGGCCTACAATGTGGTGATCAACTTGGTCGAGGTTCTCTGGAAAGCTGAGGTCAAAGAGCTCTACCCCAACCCCTCCGACTATTCTGTCTATATGAATCAGGTGAGCGTTGTGATCGGCTTTATTGCCACAGTAAGTGCTCTGGTCGTCTCGGGCAATGCGATCCGCCGCTTTGGCTGGACCTTTACAGCTATGATCACTCCCTGCATCCTCTTTTTTACGAGCATCTGCTTCTTCGGCTTCTTTTTTGCACATGAGTGGAATTTGGATTTTAAGGCACTTTCCGGCGTCTCCCCCTTAACCCTAGTGGTCTTCTTTGGTACCCTGCAGAACTGTTTGAGTCGAGGTGCCAAGTATACTGTATTTGATGCGACAAAAGAGATGGCCTTTATTCCCTTAGATCCAAAACTTAAGCTCAATGGCAAGGCGGCGATTGACGGGGTTTGTTCTCGCTTGGGTAAGTCAGGAGGCGCCCTAATTCATTCGAGTCTTCTTTTGACGTTCTCAACCCTCTCAGCCAGTGCGCCTTATGTTGGAATGGCTCTTTTTGCTGTGATTGTGATTTGGGGCCTCTCGGTTAGAAATTTAGGCCGACAGTTTAATGAACTTACTCAACCTCAACCAACAAGAGTCAAACCGGTCAAAGAGGGGGCCGAGGAGATGGCCACCGTTACCTCCTAAGGAGATAATGATCAATTCATGTAGACCAATTTTGCAAGTCCCCTACTGTCAACAGTATGCAAACTTACAAAATCAGCCAAATGAGAGCAAAATCATCAAAAAATCGGCTGTACCCGAATTAATCAGTATCTCCTAAACTCCTTGAATTTCTTAGAGAAATCTGTTATCATAGCACTTTCCCCTCGAGGGATAAGGGAGACTTTAGGGGAACTCCCTTTTAACTGGCATTTCGCGGAAGTTAAGAAAAAACCCCCCTATCAAGGAATGTGATGATATCAGATTCTGACCAGAAGTTTGGGACGCTTCGTTCTTTTCTCTGGCCGATCCGAAGAGGGGAGGTGAGGAAGATTATTCCTATGCTGATTATGCTATCAGCAATCGCCTTCAACTATAGCATCTTGCGCAACCTAAAAGATGTCATTGTCATCACAGCTAAATCCTCTGGAGCTGAGGCGATCCCCTTCATCAAGGTGTGGGTTCTTCTGCCGATGGCGGTCTTAGCGACAGTAATTTTTACTAAACTCTCCTCGCGCTTTAGCCAAGAGCGGGTCTGTTATATCATTATCTCCAGCTTTTTGCTCTTCTATGCGCTATTTGCCTTTGTTCTCTACCCCTTAAGAGATCAGCTCCATCCTCATGAAACGGCTGACTGGCTACAGCAGGTTCTGCCAAGCGGCTTTATGGGACTCATCGCGATGCTGCGCAACTGGACCTTCACCGCCTTCTATGTGATGTGTGAGCTTTGGGGTACCATTGTTCTCTCCGTGATCTTCTGGGGCTTTGCCAATGAGATAACCCGTATCGGTGAGGCGCGCCGCTTCTACAGTGTGATTGGTATCGGCTCAAATATTTCGGCGATTATTGCCGGGCAGACAGCCAACTACCTCACCTTTGCAGAGTATAGCCCTCTCTTCCCCTTTGGAAGTGACTCTTGGGAGCAGACCCTTGCTCTGATCAGCATCGTTGTCACGGTTTCCGGGATATTGACAATGAGCGCTCTTTGGTGGGTTAATCGTAACGTCCTCAATGACCCCGCCTATGAAGGGTTTCACTCGACGATCGATGGTGGTAATGAGCCCAAACTGATTAAGAAAAAGAGAAAGAAGCTCTCACTTCGAGATAGCTTCTCATATCTGACTAACTCCAAGTACATCTGCTATATCGCCATCTTAACTGTCTCCTACAACTTAGTCATTAACTTAGTTGAAGTGATCTGGAAATCGGAGCTAAAGACGCTCTATCCGACTCCAGAACACTACAGCAACTACATGAACAACCTCACCTCGATCTCAGGTATCTTCTCGACAATCGCCGCGCTCTTTATGGCACGCGTCATTGCTCGAGTTGGCTGGACCAAGACGGCTCTGGTGACCCCTCTGATTATGCTAGTGACCAGCTTAGGTTTCTTCTTTTTCTTCTTCATGAAAGATTACTTCGGAGACAGCTTCTTGGCTTTGGTCGGTATGTCTCC
>JAJFMK010000296.1 GCA_021772215.1 Chlamydiota bacterium
TTAAATCCTCTTATCTAACCATTGGTAACACTGAGTCTAATTTCCTCTTTAATAACTCCTCCATCTCCAATGAGACGGACAGTATAGGTTTCGATATCATTTTGAGATGGGCCTGTCTTACTGCTGATTTCGTTTTTGTTCTCGTTGTATGAGAGCCAACTTGGAAGCAAATTTCCACCAGAAATTGGTCGGTCATATTTCATCCATTCGAGTAATCCTCTACCTTCAAGAAATTGTGGCACAGGAATATTAGCAAACATCTTCTGTCCTTTAAATGCTTGTGCAAAATTGACTTCGTTTTTAGCTGTGGCAAAGCTATAGCTGAAAGGTTGGTCAGCTGGAACATTCACAGTTCCTTTATCATAATTTTCACGATACCAGGGGTTTATAAAAAAACCTCTGTTTGCGTAGCAGGCAATAGCAAATCCAGAGATACCGACAAGAGGTCCAACGATAGATAAGGCTCTTTCGAGATGAGAGGTACCTTGTACTGCCAGGTCAAAGGCGTTGCAGGTCTCTAAATCTCCATCTGAGGCGCAGATCTGAACGGGAACCGTTTTATCGCTAAATGCTCCAGTGTCACCTGCGCTTGGTTTTCCTGACAATGTTCGTTCTTTAAAAGTGAGCCAGGCAGGAAGGGGGTTGCCATTGATTTTGGCTGCTCTTAAAGTGAGTGAATCTCCGTTGGCATCAGCAAAAGTATTGTCTGGTACAATATAGTTGTACAATTGATCCACTTGAGCAGTTTGACTGTTAATTGGATTAACGACTTTTGGAGCAGCGTTTTGGCCTACATTTATTACCAGCGCTCCCAAAACAGGAGGCTGTACTTCATCATCAGCGCTGATCAAAATATTGTAGGTGCCATCAGATTTATTGGGAGGGATTCCTGAAAGAGTTTGCGCTGTTAGGTCGTGGGTTAGCCAACTTGGTAGAGGAGAACCATCATTTAGCCTAGTTTGATACTTAACGGGGCCCAGCGGCGAGCTAATCATGTCTTTAGGGATATGGTACTGAAATGAGGCTCCAATACGGGTTGTCTCTTCAGAGAGGGTATTGATGACATTTAAATCAAAATGAAGAGATGCTGTTCCTCCCTTTGAATCGGTAGCTGTGACATTTATGGTCGTTATCCCTTTGTCAGAGCTATTCGGGGTCCCTTGAAATTCGATCCTTGGGCCGATAAAGCTGAGCCATGAAGGCAGCGCTCTCCCGTCAGCTTCTGTTGCGCTGTACATTAAGCTCTCTCTCGGAGGTGTGCTAAATGTATCGTCCGGAAGAGAGTAGAGATATTTAATTCCTGTGGAAGCTAGCTGATCTGGAACAGGGTGTAGAAGTGCAGGAAATTCGCCTACTGTTAAAGTGAAAGTTGTTGAAGCAGTAACTGCGAAGCTGTCTGTGGCAGTTAGGATAATCGAATAGAAGCCTTCGTCGTTTATGTTCGGTTCTCCTTCAAATTGCAGGCTTGTCGAATTAAAGCTTAACCAGTCGGGAAGTGCATTTTTGTTGGCTAAAGTTGCGTTGTATAAGAGTGTATCGTCGCCATCTTGATCCGTGATTGTTCCAGGGGGTACTGTAAATAAGTAAGGAGCATTTGTCTCTACAGGTTGGTCCGGTAGGGGAGTTAACACTTTTGGGAAATGGTTAACAACTAGAGAAAAGGTGCTGTTTGCACTTGTCAAAGAGCTGCCATCGTAAGCTTCGATAAGGATTTCTAGCTTGCCTGCGTCAGAAGATTTGGCTGTTCCGGAAAAAATCCCAATGGGAGAAAAGCTAAGCCAGTCCGGTAGTGTGGTTTGGTTTACTTCTCTGGCATTAAAATGGATAACATCACTGTTTGGGTCGGGGAAAAGTGATTGATCAATATAAAGGTTAAAGGGAGCTCCTACATCAACCATCTGGTCCAAAATAGAGTCAATTGACGTTGGTGGACTTTCAACACGCAAAATAAAATCTGAGGAGGCTCGGTTTTGATCGGGGTCTTCAGCAACCAATTCCATTTCGTAGTTTCCAGCATCTGACTCTTTTGCAATCCCTGATAATTTCAAGGTCTCTTCCAAAACTATTAAGCCGAGCGTTGAATCTATCGGGTAGACAAAGTTACCAACAGTTTGTACCTTTCTAAGGCGTGATGTTGTGGATGGGCCAGGTGCATAGTACGAGTTAAAAAGAGTGGGTTTTTTGGGGTCGCTCACATCGATAACTTCTAGACCAAAATTTCTACTAACCACGTAGGCAAAATTATCCAACACATCTAAGCCAAAGGAGCCTCCTGCGATATAGTGTGAGCCAACTAAAATAGGTTCACTTGGAGTTGTGACGTTAATGATTTCAAGGCCTCTACGACTACTTACATAGGCAAAATTACCCTGGACCCGAACTTTATAACTATCCGGAATGTCACAAGATCCAGCAAGTGTGGGGTTATTTGTATCGGTAACATTGATAATCTGAAAGTCAAAGTTGCCTGCAATATAAGCTAAGCTTTCAACTACTTGGATCCCATCTGCAGACGTCGGATATCTTCCAGCTAATATGGGTTCTTTTGGGTCGCTAACGTCAACAATTTGGAGACCATAGTTGATATAGGCAAAATTACCTTCGATATCTACTGCTCTGATATTGGTTAGATCTTCATATGCCCCAACAATTTTAGGCTTGTTTGGTTTGCTGACATCGATGATTTGAAGGCCGAATGTAAAATCAGCAACGTAAGCGTAATCCCCTTGGACCGCAACGCCGCTAGCGTCTCCTGGGGTGTTACGCGTACCAACGATGAAGGGAGCTTTGGGACTGGAGATATCCATGATCACTAGACCGTCAAAACCGCTGGCGACATAGGCTAAGTTCCCAACTATATGTAGGTCTCGATATATTTCAGCAGTGCCACCTAACGAACTTAAATAACTTATACTTTCAGGCTTTAAGCTGAGCCAATTAGGAGAGGTCTCCTCTCCCTTTTTCACAATGCTAATTTTAAATCCACCAGAATCTGAGTCAGCAAAAAAATCCGTTGGTGAGATGGATAGTGCATAATGGCTGCCTGGGAAGGCTGATTGAGTGGAGATAATTCCGGTAATTTCTGGGCTGTTGTCTTCTCTTCGAAGCTCTGTTTTTTTCAAAGCTGCAGCCTGAGCAATGAATATTGCTCCAATAAGTGTTGATCCTCGGCTGATCTGTTGAAAGGAGCGTCCGTTAAATGCGCCTATGAGGCTCTTTTTAGATTGCTGTAGAGCTTGGCCTAGATCGCCTTTTAGTACCCTCATGTTTACAACTCTTCCATTTCTACAATTTTTTTATCGAGTTCGCCAACCGCGAGCTTGATCTCCTCTAAAATTACCTCGCCTGGACCAAAGGCTCGCACTGTATAGAGTCCCACATGTTTTTGATCTGGACCCTCTTTACTTATCAGTTCGCGGCTTCCATCGTGAAAGGATAACCAGCTAGGTAGCGGGTTCCCCCCTGTTATTGGTAGATCATATTTCAACCAATCCAGTAACCCCTTTTCATCTAGCTTTTTCGGCGTAGGCAAGCCGGCAAACACTCTTTTGCCCTTAAACGCCTTGACCTGCTCAATTTGATTTTGAGGGGCTTTAAATGTGTATTTAAACGGCTCATTTAGGGGGACAAATTTTGTGCCCATATCATAGGTTTTGCGGTACCAGGGGTTGAGGATCAAACCTCGTTTTTTGTACCAGCCTACGGATAGTCCTGCCAATGTTGCTAGAGGGCCTAGCACGGCTAAAATGATCTCTATGTTGGAAGAGCCTTGAACAGTTAAGTCAAAGTCGCTACATACCTCTTGATCACCATCTGAAGCGCAGATCTGTAGGCGAGTCAGCTTATCTCCAAACGTGGCGGTATCACTAGGAGCTGCCGCGCCTTTTAATGTGTTATTAGTAAACGTTAACCAGGTAGGAAGGGGTCTTTTGTTGGCTCTTTGAGCTCTCAGATTCAATGTCTCACCGTTGGGATCGCTGAATGTATTGGAAGGCACGGCATATGAGAACTTTTGTCCGACTTGTGCTGTCTTGCTGCTGATAGGATTTGCTAATTCCGGGGCGGCATTGGGTCCTACTCTTAAGATGAGTGCTCCTAAAGCTGGCTTTTGGAGTCCATCGTCAGCTTTGATTAAAATTGAGTAAATACCGTCAGACCCAGCGGGAGGTACGCCAGAAATTGTTAAAGTTGATGGGGTATAGTTTAACCAGCTAGGTAGAGGAGAGCCATCGTTAAGGGTGACGCTATAGTTTACAGGGCCAAGGGGTGAAGTAATCATGTCATTTGGAATTGCGTAGAGGAATGAGCCACCGATACGCACCGTTTGTTCTAGAAGGGCGTTAGCGATATTTAGGTCAAAAAGACTCTTTACTGTTCCTCCTTTTGAGTCTTTAGCAATGACTTGTAGTGGGACAACTCCTCTGTCTAAAGCGTGCGGGGTCCCCTGAAATTCTAGCCTAGGTCCTACAAAGCTGAGCCAAGAGGGGAGGGCGCTTCCGTCATTTTTTGTGGCACTGTAGGTTAGAGTCTCTTCAGGGGGCGCTGTGAAGCTGTTTGCAGGTATAGTAAATTGATAGAGGTTGCCAATAGCCGCTAGTTGGTCGGGGATCGGGGTCGAAAGCGTTGGGAAGTATCCCACGGCTAAGTTAAATGTTGTCGAGGCGGTAGCTCCGGGAGTGTCTGTCGCCGTTACAGTTATTTCGATTGAGCCCTCATCAGTTTTCGAAGGAGTGCCTGAAAACTGTAGACTTTCTGATTGAAAATCTAGCCAGGGGGGTAAAGGATCGCCGTCTCCAATTACTGCGCTGTAAGTTAAGATGTCATCTTGATCCTGATCAACAAAGGTCTCTTTCGGTAGCGAAAAGGAGTTGAATTGGCCAATGTTGGCAGCTTGATTTGGTAAAGAGGAAAAAGGAATTGGAAAGTGGTCGACAGTTAAAATGAAGCTATTATTAGATCTTGTTAAGACTGTTCCGTCAAAGGCTTCGACAAAAATTTCATATTGCCCCACATCTGCTGAAGTTGGAAAACCAGAAAAAATTCCGATAGTGGAGAACCCAAGCCAGCTGGGCAAGTCAATCTGATCAACTCCTTTTGCAGAGTGGTAAATGACATCATCGTTTGGATCTGGAAAAACCGTCTGGTCTAAGAAAAAGTTAAAGGAGCTGCCTACGTCAATGAGTTGATTTGAGATTGGATTGGCTGCTCTTGGGGGTCCCTCAACACGAAGCGTGAAAGTTGACGTGCCTAGATTCGATTCTTGATCTTCGGCGATCAGTTGAAATTCGCTATTGCCGATGTCATCTTCTCTTGGTATGCCTGTTAGAAGATAGCTTTTCTCTAAGATCTGCAGCCCTGAGGATTCCCCACAGATGTAGATAAATGAATCAACGAGATCTAAACCGTTGCCACCGCCTGGGACACTCAATGATTCCTTTAAGGTTGGTCTCTTTGGGTCACTGATGTCGATGATTTCTAAGCCAAAATTTGCCTCAGAAGCGTATAAGAGGTCGTCAACAACACGTATTTTTGTGATAAATTCTTGTACTTTGAGTTCTCCAAATGGAATGGGATGAGTTCTGTTATTTACGTCAAGAGTTATCAGGCCTGAAGAGCCAAAAACGTATGCAAAGTTTCCATCGATTGTCACATCTAGGGTGTAACCTGTATCATAAGTGTTACTTAAGGTAGGGTTGGCAGGGTTACTCACATCAATGATCTGAAGACCAGGATTACCGACAGGCACAAACGCTAGGTCTTCTTCTACAAAGACTGCCCAGGCGTCATCTGCTGTCGCAAATGATCCAACAAAAGTTGGGCTATTAGGGTTACTCACATCAATAATCTGCAGGCCTCCGCTATCATCGGCGATATAAGCTAGGTTTCCAACGACTTGGACCTTTTTTGCTTCACCTGGGGTGTCATAAGTAGCAATCAAGGAGGGAACAGTTGGATCACTGACATCAACAATTTGTAGGCCAGCTGTTCCGTCTGCAATATAGGCGTAGTTATCTACAACGGCTAATCCAAAGCCATCCTCTAGAGTGGGGTAAGAACCAAGCAGTATTGGCGCCTTAGGATCGTTCACGTTGATAATCATTAAGCCAAAGGCCTCACCAACCATGTAGGCAAGGTTGTCTATGACTTCAACCGCATAAGCGGCATCTGGAGCTCCGTATGCTGTTAAAAAATGAATTTTCCCAAGATCAAAGTTTATCCAGTTGGGCAACGCTTGACTGCTCTTCTCAACGGCTCTTAAATCAAAACCCGCAGAGTCAGAATCTGTAAAGTAGTCTGATGGCCTGATTTCAAAAGAAAAAGGGGTATCAGGAAATGCCGATAACGTCGGGACATTGGCTATTTTTTCTGGCGCTAACCCTATTCCTATCCTTTCGTGATCAGCTAAGACAGCAGTATTATTGTCTGCCGCTTTGACCTTTTTAAAAAGAGCGGCTCCAATAACAGCAGTTAAGAGCGTAGCTCCTCGGCAGAGCTGTTTGACAGGACCTATTCTGCATTTTGACTGTAGCCGGCCAGAAGAGGGGGGAACACTACTTTTATGAGATTCTTGTATGAACACCATTTTTTATCCATGTTTACGCCGAACGGTAGTGTCACATATTTCTTGGATTTTAGCCAAAAAGTTTTCTTGAATGCCTTGTGAATTTGGTAAGTGTCTCTTGAATATTAAAGTAAATGAAGACATTCCTGTAGCTACAAATTCTTTTGGTAACGCGCACAATCTACCCTTTTAAAACGGCGCCACCCTAGGAGGGTGGCGCCCTCGACTTTGGACATAAATCGTGAAAAAATGATTTATGCAGCAGCACGCAAAGCAGCATCAGACAGTGAAAAACCAACTTCAAATAGCCAGTTTAACTCGCTTTTTTCTGATGTTTCTCGTCTCAACTGGGTTATAAGGT
>JAJFMK010000297.1 GCA_021772215.1 Chlamydiota bacterium
ATCAGCTACGCGCAAGGCTTTATGCTGATGCGTGAAGCCTCAAATGAATATGACTGGAAGCTCAACTTCGGCGCTGTCGCTCTGATGTGGCGCGGCGGCTGTATCATTAGAAGCCGCTTCCTCTCCAAGATCAAAGAGGCGTTTGACAGAGACCCCAATCTGCTTAATCTCCTCCTCGACCCCTTCTTCAAAGGCGAAGTCGAAAGGATGCAGCGCGGATGGCGACTGACAGTCCAAGAGGCCGTAAAAAACGGCATCACCGCCCCCTGCTTCTCCTCAGCGCTCGCCTTCTTCGACGGCTACCGCAGAGAGCGCCTCCCTGCCAACCTGCTCCAAGCCCAGCGTGATTACTTCGGCGCTCACACCTACGAGCGGCTAGACACCCCCCGCGGCCAGTTCTTCCACACCGAGTGGATGGCAACCGTTCCAGGAGCTTAATCGCTCCCTTTGAAGGGATTAAGCTCCTATTTCAAACTAAGAGACTAACTGCGCAATTCTAGGTCGTAGATTCTCGACTACAGTATCATATGGGGGTAAACTTGGTACTAGGGGAGCTAACCATTGATTCCAGGTACGCTGAACATTGGATAACATCTTGCTATCAAAAAAGGAGTGCACTCCCTCAAAATTCACTCCCTTAAATTTACACTTTTCCTCTAATAGATGAACAAATCTATCTCTGTTTAATTGATAAACATTAAAAATTGACCATAGGTCGTAATAGTCCCTAGCACGGGAACGATTCCAATCCCTTTCATGAAGCTTTTTTGTGTGCTGTAAGATTGCACGTAATTTTTCTAAAACAATCTCCTCAATTGGATAGACTGCAATCTTTTGATTAATCGGCTCCCCATACTCATGAATGATGGGACGAAATACCGGGGGGAAAAGCAGGGTCTCATCTGATGATATTTCAACCATTGCTACTGTTAATGCTTCTCTTTGCCAGGGAAACTGCGCACGAATTCGAAAAGCCTCTTGACCATGAGGATGTGGTTCGTTTTCTAAATACCGCTCGCAAGTCAAACCCAATGGAGCATATTCGCTAACCTTCGTTTCCGCGTCTTCTATAACCTCTTTCATCGAAGCAAAAAGTTGATCACTAGCAAATGAAGAGATTGAGATGGTAAAATCTAAATCCTCTGAAAATCGATACTTTCCAAAATAGCACTTTTTCAGCGCCGTTCCTCCTTTGAATACTAAGGATTTTCCTAATAGAGGGTGTTGAGAGATCGCAACCAAAATCCAGGATAGAAGATAATCTAGTTGCACTATATCGAGACGTCGTCCTGTCTCTTTCACAGCTTTTTCTAAACGTTTACGTAATATTAACATGCTCTCACTCTCCCAGGTTTTCTCGTATCATCCACTTCCTATTACATACTCCCTTTATAGGTCCCGTTGGATCCAATTTCCTGTACCCTCTCACAGTTACCTTTTGTAGCCCTTGAAGTTCATCTTCGCTAAATCCCAGCCTCTCTAAGATCCAACCAAGACGCTTTACCACTGCCACATCAAGCCGGGTTGCGTATTCAATTAACTTGGTTAGATTCAACTTCTTTTTTGCAATTTTAAAGGCCCCCAAAATTTCCTGAAAGCCTCCGCAATGTTGTGGGGTCATAAGACCATCAAGCAGGGTACGCTCCAAATTGGTGATTTGAATCTGAGACTGCCCAATCCAAACTTTCTTAAAACCAAAGAAAATATCCGGTTTTATCTGTATGTAGTGATAGTGCTCTTTAGACAACGAACGCGGAATCGAAGTTCCCGTTGGCGTTATGGCAAATATTTTATTCGGCATTTGTTGAGTTAAATGGTGATAATGCAATGCGGTCCAGTGGCTAATGGCACTTGGAGTGACAAGGGCCATTACTATTTCAAAGTCATGAGGGGGCGTTCCAAAACCGGACTCATCACTAACGGCATATAACCCACGTTTTAATCGCCGTATCCAGCCTAATTTCTGTAAATAATGCAACAGCTCTGCAACAGAATCACAACGTATATCGACCGCTGCTGCTGCGTTTTTAGCATCCCATGATGTAAAGATATTCAATCCCTGGCTTCCAACCAAATAGCGCAAAAGCTCCAAACCCAAATAACTGTATTTGCTAGAATTCATCAGAAATCCCCTTCGATATAAGTATATTTCATATGTCGTAAATTAGCCAATAGAAAATTTACGACACATAAAGTACACAATAATAGAGAGAAATTACCCACCGCGCGGCCAGTTGTGGATGAAAGCCTAAAGCAACCTCTAATTGAAGTCTTATAGCTTGGCTCTTGGCACGGCTGATTGAGGCTGGGTAAGAGACTGAATAAATTTTTGGATTGCCGTGGCAGCTTGCATGGTTTTATAAGAGGGTGAGTACTCCTTCGGAAAGGGAAACGCCTTCTCTAAAGCTGCGATCAAGGCGTCGATTTCTTGCGGTTTTGGCCTCTTTTTACAGAGCTGTCCGCTCAGAAGCTGAGCAAAAAGCTTATCAACGCCTGTCGCTTTATCTAGGGGACACTTTTTTAACACCAATGGCTTGAGGACAGAGCCCCAGAGGGCAAACATCATTGAGAAATAGGCACCATCTGATTTTCCACCCTTGTCGATCTTCCCAAAATCTGCGATCACAGCGACTAGCGGTGATAAATTGATGAGGATGTTTTGATCATGCATATCAGAATGGGCCCAGCCCTTTTCTAAAAAGCCCTTCAGACCCATCAAAACTTGAACAACTAAGTCGAGCTTCTCTGGAAGAGAGAAATCCATCTTTTCAAGTATTACCTGAAGACTCCCATCAAAAAGGGTCGTAGGAAGACCCATCTTCTCCACAAAGGTTGTATCATATCGATCTTCTATGGGTAAAATTCCAAGCCCCTTTTGCATAGCAGCGAGATCAAGGTATTCATCAATCAGCGTAGAATTTTCATAGAGCTCTTTTTCATCCTCATCACCAAAATCGCGCTTTAAACAGAATCTATCATTATCTCGAAACTTATCCTCAACCTCAAGCGCCTCTCCAAATCGCCCCCTTCCCAACTCCCTTATCTTCTCTAATAGGATCAGCTCCTCTTTGCCATCCAGCACGACAAAATAGGTTTTTTTGCCCACTTCGAAGGTGATCGCCTCACTTGGAAATGTTCCCTTCCCCCTCGCCTCAGCAATCTTTTCAAACATCTTGGTTAGAACCTCTTTCGAAGCGCCGCCCGCCTTCCCCTGCTTAATCCAAAGGTCTGCCAAGGCGGCAGGAGATTGACCTAACTCTTCCATGCTAAATCGAGGATGTATAAACATGCTTCACCCCTTGTAAAACTGCTAACAACCTCATTTTAAATTTATTATTTAAATATCATCACATTAAACAGTTAATTTTTAGTTAATTTAATAGAATACAAACCATTAAAAATTAGATATTTGTATATTTTAAATAAAATTAATAATAACTTAATACTACTGAAGTATAATTGATATATCAATTTGTAAAAAACAAGTAGAGGAATAAAACATGAGCATTAATCAAATAATCGGAAGCTTAACAGCTGGTGCTGCCGCTTACGCTGCCACACAAGCTGTAGCTCCCTCAAACAGAAGGGCCGGAGCCGTTACTACCTTAGCAACAGCTGCGCTTGCCTACTACCTCATGGGTAGCGAGAAGAGCAAATCAAAAGACCTGTACCGTATGGATCTTTCATCTAAGCCAGAGCCAGCTAAATTGGAACCTCCGAAAAAAAACCAAACCCAGCTGGAACCAAAGCCAGCTCCAGTAGAAGCTGACAAAAAGCCTCAAAGAGAAAGGTATCGATTCTTGACGACTTGAACCAAAAGCTAGGAATCAAACCGCCTGTTCAACAGGAAGGACAAGAGGACAAAAGCAAAAAACCAGCAAAAGAAGAACGTCTTACGCACTTAAAAAGAGCGGCAGGCCCCTCTGGGCGAAGACTTCCAACACGTAAAAAATAATCATTAACAAGGAGATAAAAATGAGTATTCAACCCAAACAAATCTTGGGAAGCCTTGCAGCAGGAGCTGCCGCTTTCCTTGCTACAAACACTGTAGCTCCGTCAAATAGAGGAGCCCAAGCTGGCGCTACCCTCGCAACAGCAGCCATTGCCTTTTTTTTCTTAGGTAGTAAAGAGGAAGAGAAGGGCGCTCGAGGCAACTATATGGAAATGGCCCCTATCAGATTCAAACCAAAATCCCCATTACCCAAGAAAGAAGTGCAAAATGAGCAGAATCCCCCTCCAGAGGGGGATCGAGTTGGAAGATGCCGTCAATGGGTAAATGATCATGTACGTGAAGCTGCGGAACAACCACCTGCCAATGAAAGTTACAGAGGCGTTCTTGATATCGGTGGCGACGCGGCTCCTAAAGCTCAAGAGGTACACCATAATCCACAACCTAAAGCTGCTGAGCAAAAAGCAGGAGGCCAGCTAAACGTTGAAGCAGCTCTAAAAGCGATATTTTCACATCGAGTAGATTCTGAAGGCACAGGCAAGGGTAATGTGACCATCCACAATGATGAAAACTTCACAGCTAGTGGTGTACGCGCCATCACAGGTGCGTACAATATACCAGCATAGTTCACTCCAGGCCAGATAGTTTATGCTATCTGGCCTTCTATTTTTTAACTTTTCTTTTATAAAACCTTAATTATTTTAGTTTATAATTAATATATAAAAGAAAATTATGAATATAAGTACATTAAAGAGTTTTCCTAGGTTTGCAATGAAAGAGGTGCAAAAAAAGGAGACACCAAAGAGAAAATCCCCTGTTTATCAGCTGATTATTAAGCGGTTAGGAGCAAAATCTAGCCCGGCAAGAGGCGGTAGTAACAACCCGAAGAGACTCAAGATCAAAAAAGCGCGTTCGAAGAGGCGCGGTCTTTTGAAAAAAGTGGACCCCATCAGCTATTTCTGGGGAGAAAAGAAGAAGAAAAAGAAAAACTCCCTATTGAAGAAGAAAAAGGCAAAAAAGGGGCTTACCCTCTTTAAGTTAATCCCCAAGCTCCGCTTCAAGGGCACTTTAAAAAAGAAAATTCAAATCTCAAGAGACAATAAATATATCAATCTGATCAATTTCAGGAGCCGCTGAACAATTAGGGTACAGACGATTTATCGATGATTTTGTTTCCAGTTGGCTGATTTTGTAAGTTCGCATATTGTTAACAGTAGGGGACTTATAAAATTGACCAAATGGGAGCGAAAGGGCGTAAAAGCTGCCTATACGAATTGTTCAGTGGCTCCTTCAGTTAGTCGAGCTTGACGTGAGGCTTTCTTGGATAGAAGCCTTCCATCCCCACAATAACCCACTCCTCTCCCCTCTTTTCAATCTGGAGAGTGGCGCAATTTTTAATCCCAATTTCATGATCTAGAACGTTGTAGCCTTTAATATTAATTAAAAGGCAGCGGATGATTCCGCCATGGGCAGCGATAAGAATCTGTTTATCTTCAGGAAGCTCACCTAAGAACTCATACATCCGCGCAAGTAGTGATGGGTTCTGCTCTGTCTTTTGCTGCTCCTCAAACGAGGCCTCAAAGTACTCTTTGGAGAAGCGACCTTCCCAAACACCGCAGTCTCGCTCACGCAATCTCTGATCAGTCTGGACGGAGAGTCCTCTCCCCTCAACGATTATCCTCGCGGTCTCATGAGCTCTACTCAAGTCCGATGAGTAGACCAGATCAAAGTGACAATCTTTTAGCTCTTCTGCAAGCTCTTTAGCCTGAGACCTCCCACACTCATTGAGAGGAATGTCGCTGTGACCTTGGATGCGGTCTTCAACATTCCAGTCTGTCTGGCCATGACGCACAAAAGTGACCGTCGACGCCTCAACAGCTGCAACGAAAATAAGAAAAATAAGTGATAATTTACCCATATTGGAGCAGATTGTAGTTCAATTCTCTTTTTTTCATCTACCTATAATAGAGATATTATAACCTCTATTATAGGTAGATAAACCTAGACTAAAATTCTACTTTGAAACTCGTTGAATTTTGGGAGTTGTCCCTCATCTTGGGACCAAGAACGAATGTTATCCATATCCACATTCAGCTCTCTAGCTACCATTACAGCCTGTTCAAAAGACTGGGAGTCATCCCAATGATAATAGGCTGCTAGACGATCTTTCACACAATCAGTCGGTGTGAGAAGCTGTAGACTCTCAATCTGAGAGAAATAGTTAACGGGTTCATTACCGACAGCAATCGGTGGATTGATGAAATCGATGAGAAAGGGGGTCTGTTTATGAGTGAAGTATCTCCCCTTTCGCTTAAAACCAAGATCTAAGAGCGCTTCTTCCACTTCGTCGAGATCATCGTATGTGACAAAGTCTAGATCATAAGATTGGTATTGATTTTGACTATAGATGGAAACGCAGGCTCCCCCAACCAAGATGGCATCAATTCCTCTTTTTTGTAGCGCTGATGAGACGAGGCAAGCCAGTGCTTTCAAGTCTAATTTCGATAAATCTTCAATCAAGCGGCTTCCCCGGTTTTCTAGGACGTTTTCTCTTTAGAGGCTGGTAATGCTTTTTAGCCTTAGGAGGTAGGTATTCATATGACTTACCCACAAGTGACTTAATCTCCTCTAAAAAGGGGTAACGAGGATTCCATTGGTAAAGGCGCGTTTTACCCTCCTTAAAGCTGACAAGAAGACCCCCATCTTCTAGTTTTAATAACGCTTTTTGAATGGGGGTAAGGGGTGACTCCAAAAGTTTGCTCAGCTCGGACGCATAAGCTTTATCATGAAGCCAAACATAAATCAAAATCTGTTCGACACTCTTATTTCCAAATAGGTACTCTAGCATGATTCACCTCTATTATAGGTTATATAACCTATAATAGAGTTAGATTCAAGCTTAATTTCTCTTTAGAATCTGGGTTTAAGAGCCTAAATTCAACTGATTTGGCACGCCTTTTCTCAATCCCTTGATGCAAAGAGGTACTCGATCACCCAGCTGTCAAAATTTTTCCCTGTGGGGTCATAGGTGATCCGGCTCACAAACTCTATTGGACAAGTTGACATTATCCCAAGCGAGAACTTAAGATGCTGGATCCTTAAAAACAGAGGAGAGGTTAAGAGTTTCTTTGGAAATATTGGAGATTTTGTTGGTGGTGCCACAAGATTATTGAGGGGGGAAGAAGACGAAGATGGTGAAGTGCCACCGGCTGCGGCAGCAGGAGCTGGAGGAGTGCCACCAGCTGCGGCAGCAGCTCCAGAAAATCACTTTCTGGATCAATATTTTACTAATCAGGGAGAGATCAACTCTCAAGCAGCAGATCCGGTCTTTGGTACTCAGATCTTGGTAGGGCCTAAAACGCCGGGATTCTTCGGTAAAAAGGCAACACCCTTTGCCTTCGCCTCAATTGAAGGGCAGATGCTAAGGGGTATTCGCAAAGAGGATACGACACTTTTTGGTGGCATGGTTAATGATGAGCTCGACATCTTAGGTGCGCACCCCTCCTTAAACTATGATAGCTCTGGTGCTCTTCAGAAAATGGAGCATCGGCTCGACTTCACAGCTAATCTGTCCCAAAGGGGCGAAATTAACCTACCTCCTAATGCCAAAAAGGTGGCTGGAATTCATCAGAATGCTACTAGCTACTACTTTGTCTATCCAGCTAACTTCCTGGAAAGCAAGGAGCTTCAGGCCCGGATGCACCAAACCCCAGACTATTTTAAGAGGTTGCAAAATGCGATGATAGAGGTGCTTGGTGAAGAAGTTGCAAACCTAGCCATCATCGGAGGCTTCGCCTATTTTGATAAGGATGGGAATCTCGTTCAGATTAAAGCGATCGTCCCCAAAGCGACAGATGACCTTCTCTTTACAGAAGATGCAGTCTCGATTAATGAGCTGCCCCGAGCCCTCAAAGCTGAATTCTATCAAAGTAAGGATCTTTTAAATAGGCCAATTGCGGGAATGAAACCTCGAGATGGGAAATCGAATGAGATTACTGCCCCGGAACTTAGAGCGCTTGGTGCAAAACACTTCGCCTATATACCTCAAGGATATGGAGGGCATCAAGATTTTTGGGAAAGACATGCCCCCTTTGGGCTCTTTGTCTACTCTTTTGATAATCCTCAATATGACTGCTTTTTGCCGATCGCTGTGGAAAAGCAAGTTGAGCTGGCCCCCGGAGGCGCTCAGAAAGTCAATGTCACGAAAGCTGATGGATCAACTCTAGAGATCCGGGCCCATATCGCCAAAGCTTGCGGCTGCTGCGAAAATGCTGCGCCAAATGTGGTTTACCAAGTCGATCCGGCAACAAAAGCTAAATCGAGACGAAATCCCCTGCCGGAGGGTGAGTATTTCGCCCTCTGCTGCAGCGACTGCAGCAACAATCTCAATGAGAAGCAGAAAAATGGAATCGCCAGAGCAACCGTATTGGATATTTATCCTTTCACGGTTCAAAAGGGAACACTAGAGTTCTTTGACCATCTCAACCTTAAATCCATTCAGAACATTCGCAGTGTTAAACTTGACCAGATGGCGCAGTCGAGAGCTCATTTCGTTAACTTAAGTCCTCAGGAACGTGCAAAGGCGCTCATTCCTAACAACGCCCACAGCTTCAGAATGCTCTACCCGGCGGAGAAACTTGCCTCAAAAGAGATGGATCATGAGATCGTTCAGCTCTATAATGTGGGAGGCTTTGCCTACTTTGACGCTCATGACAATGTTGTAGGGATCAACTATTTCTCAGCTGAGGCAGGAGGAGCCAGGTTAAACTTCGATCCCGTAGAGGAGCTCCAACTTACCGCTAATTCGCAGCAGACAGTTCAAGCTCAAGTTCGAAACAACAACTTGCCGCATGTGACCATCAAAGCGCTTCGCTCTAAGGGTGTGCGCGACTTTATGTGGGTTCCCCCACAGGACGAAAATTTTTCCTCTAAGTTTGGACAGTTTCTCTACTTCTCAGCGGATGGGACAAAGGTCTTTGCCAAAAAGGTCTCTGATAAAGAAACAGCGGGCCAAGCTAGCGCGTTCTAGCCATCTCATCCGCCTCGCAAACCCAGCCTCCACCGAGGCTGGCGTAGATATCTACGAGTGCTGTGAGGCGGTCCGCTAGGAAGGTCGCCTCTTCAAGCTGAGCGCGGAACAGTTCGCGCTCAGCGTCTAGGACGGTGAGGTAGTCGATCAGCCCCTCATCATATCTTAGGTTGGAGAGGCGCAAATATTCCGCTAACGTCTCCACCTTTTTTTTCTGCTCTTCGACGATGCGTTGGTTGATCTCGTGGGAGATCAAGGCGTCATTCACCTCTTGGGTTGCCTTTAAGATGGAGGAGGCATACGTGTGGATCAGCTCCTGCTTAATCGCCTGCGCCTCTTTTAGATTATAGAGCAGCCTACCTCCTGTGAAGATCTCTTGAGCAAAGGTAACGCCGTAGTCCCAAGTGGCCGCTTTGCCGGAGAAGAGAAAGCGCCAAAAGGAGCTTTCAGTGTCGACACCGCCGATGAGGTTAATCTGTGGCAAAAAGAGCGCTCGCGCCACGCCGATATTGGCGTTGGCAGCCTTTAAAAGCTCCTCTTGAGCTAGGATGTCCGGTCTTTGGTTAAAGAGGTCACAAGGTGAACAGACAGGGACATTCTCCACATCACGAAGCTCTTTTAGAGTGACACCACCACAGATAGCTTGTGAATCGGTCCCGATCAAAAAGGAGAGGAGATCCTCTTGAACATTAATTAGAAGCTTAAACTGCTCGACAGATGTGATCGCATCCTGCACCTGTGAGAGCGCCTGATCCACCTGCAGCTCCGAGGTGAGGCCTAAATCAAAGCGGATCAGCGCCAGGTCATACCCCTCCTGACGCGTTCTCAACGTCTCTTCAGAGACCTCTAGCTGTCTTTGGTACTTTTTGAGCTCGACATAGGAGTTGGCAACAGACTGCACAAGCGTCAGGACGACAGTGCGCTGGTTTTGCACCTCAGCGAGCAGCTGATGACACGCCTCGGCTGTGGCGCTTCTGAGCTCTCCAAAGAGATCCAGCTGGTAGGAGCCGTTCAGAATCAATCCATAGGTCTCAAAAGTATTGCTAGTCACAACCGGCGTCGAAAAGAGGCTGGGTGAGAGTCTCTCACGTGTACCGAAGCCGCTGGCGCTAATTTGAGGAAAGAGCTCTGAGCGGACGATGCCATACTTCGACATAAACTGATCGACGCGCCAAATAGCAGCCTGGAGATCTTGGTTGTTATCTAGCGCCTCCTCAATCAACTGCGTCAAAAATGGGTCGCCTAGCTGCTCCCACCAGGAGAGGTTGCAGCAAGCCTCTTCGATCGGCGCCTCTACACGCCAGCTATTATACTGCGCAACTTCTGGCCGATAGTAGGTGGGCGCCAAAGAGCAGCTGCAGAGAAAAAGTAGCGAAAGTATGATCTTCATCGCTTCTCCTTGTAGAGAAGTTTAAAGAAGAAGGGGACAAAGCAGATCGCAAGCAAAGTGGCGGCAATCATTCCGCCTAAGACTCCGACACCGACAGAGTGGCGGCTGTTAGCGCCAGCGCCGCTACTTAAAGCGAGGGGAAGCACACCAAAAATAAAGGTCAAAGAGGTCATCAAGATAGCACGGAAGCGAAGGCGCGCCGCGCTCATCGCCGCCTCTTCGGGTGAGGCGCCCTCTTCCGCTTTTTGTGCAGCAAACTCAACAATCAAAATGGCATTTTTCGCTGAGAGGGCGATCAGAGTCACCAGGCCGATCTGAAAGTAGACATCGTCCGGCATCCCTAATAGGTTGATCGCAACAAAGGCGCCAAGGATCCCGAAAGGAACAGCTAAGAGCACAGCAAACGGCAGCGACCACCTTTCATAAAGAGCTGCTAAGATCAAAAAGACCATTACAAGGGCGGCTAAAAGAACGATGCCCGATGAACCTTGGCTCACCAGCTGCTGATAGACGACGCCGCTCCAGCCGAAAGTGAAAAAGGGCGGCAGCGCCGATTTTGCCACCTCCTCCATCGCAACGATAGCCTGGCCGCTGGTATAGCCCGGCGCATTACCGCCAATCACCTCGGCAGCCGGGAAGTCGTTGAAGCGGCTCACCAAATTGGGTCCACTGGAGGGCTTAATGGTGAGAAGAGACTTTAAAGGTACCATCTCCTGATTAGAAGAGCGCACATACATATCGCCAATGGCGTCGAGATTATCGCGAAAATCGGGCTCTGCCTGAAGGACCACCTGATAGATTCGGCCAAACTTATTGAAATTATTGACATAGACAGAGCCTAAAAGCGTCTGCATGGCGTTGAAAACGTCGCTGACAGAGACGCCGAGCGCTTTGGCCTTATAACGGTCGAGATCGACATCAAACTGCAGGTTATCAAACTGAGCTGTTGTCATAATGCGTCCGATCTCAGGCCTCTCACGAGCCTTCTGAAGGAACTGCGCAATCGCCTCTTCAAGCGCCTCGCTACCGCCACTGCCGCGGTTTTCGATCCAAAACTCAAAGCCGCCCACAGTTCCTAAACCCTGAATCGCGGGCGGGTTGACCACAACAATATTGGCATCTTCAATCGCCAAAAACTCCTCATTTAACGTCTCAATGACAGCGGGCGCCTGTAGATTCTTGCTCTTTCTCTCATCCCAATTTTTGAGCATGATAAAGTTCGAGGCGATCTGGGTGCGGTTTAAGCTCTCAATGATGCTAAAGCCGGTTAGTGAGATGACCCGCTCGACAGCCGGATGTTTAAGAGCAATATCTGTGATCGCATTGGAGGCCTCTTGCGCTCTATCTAGACTTGCGGCATCGGGAAGGTTGGCGATAGCGATCACATAGCCTTGATCTTCGTTCGGCACAAAGGCCTTCGGGGTGTGAACAAAAAAGAGGGCCACAGCCGCCAGCACGCCTCCAAACAGCGACAAAGAGATCCATTTTCGATCCAAAATTGCCTTTGCCACCATAAGATAGCCGTTGGTCACCTTTTCAAGCCCTCTGTTAAAGAGCTTTGCAAAGCGATTTTCTTTACGCTCCTGTTTTAAGATGCGCGCTGCGAGCGCAGGGCTAAAGGTGAGCGCCACAACGCCGGAGAAGACCACCGAGACTGCAATCGTTAAGGCAAACTGCTTGTAGAGCTGGCCGGCGATCCCGCCTAAAAAGGCAACAGGGATGAATACCGCCAGAAGAACAAAGACGATCGCAATCACCGGCCCTGTCACCTCATCCATCGCGCGCTTTGCCGCCTCTTTGGGGTCGAGATTAAACTCGCGCATGTTGCGGTCCACATTCTCTACAACCACAATCGCATCGTCGACCACAATGCCTATCGCTAATACCATACCAAAGAGGGTTAGTGTGTTGATCGAAAAGCCCATGAGGTACATCCCCGCAAAGCCGCCCAAAATCGCCACAATCAGCGCCACAACCGGAATAATCGTCGCGCGGATGTTCTGTAAGAAGATAAAGACCACCAGGATCACCAGAAGGGCCGCCTCGAAAATGGTCTTCACCACCTCTTGAATTGAGATGCGGATGAAGAGGGTGGTGTCGTAAGGGATACTATACTCAATGCCTTGGGGAAAGTTTTCCGCCAGCTTCGCCATCTTATTTCTGACCTGGGTGGCGACGTCGAGGGCATTGGCGCCATACTCTTGATAGATCGCTAAAAGAATTGTCGGCTCCTTGTCGATCGCCCCGTCGACGCTGTAGTCCTGCGCGCCGAGCTGCACAGTGGCAATATCTTTTAGCAGGACGGCGGCGCCATTGAGGTCAGCGCGCAAAATAATATTCTCAAACTCCTCCGGCGTGCTGAGGCGCCCCTTCGTCTTCATCGGCACCGTCAAAGTGACAGGGTGTGGGTTTGGCGCCTGGCCAAGCTGACCGATGCCATAGTCCTGGTTCTGTTCACGCACCGCATTGATCACATCTTCGGCGGTCAATTTATACTGCGCCATCAGGTCGGGCCGAAGCCAGATGCGCATTGAGTAGTTGCGCTGGCCAATAATTGAGATGTTGCTAATACCGGGAAGCAGCTCGAGGTCATTGACGACAGCGATCTGTGCGAAGTTGCTTATAAAATTTTGGTCATAACGCCCCGTAGGAGACTGCAGTGCGACAATCTGGAGGATATTGGGTGTCTGCTTTTTGATGACGACGCCCTGCTTTTGCACCTCTTCAGGCAAGAGAGACATCGACTGATTGACCAGATTCTGTACATTGACCTGATCCATGTTGGCGTTGCTGCCCACCTCGAAATAGACGTCAAGCGTCATAAACCCCGACGAGCTATTTTGCGAATACATGTAGATCATATCTTCGACACCTAAGATATTCTGCTCGAGCGGTGAGGCGACGTCGTCTGCTAACACCTGCGCATTGGCGCCGTTGTAGTTGGTGGTCACCTGGATTAGAGGCGGCGTCATGTTGGGATACTGTTCAATCGGCAGCGTCCACATCGCTGCCAGGCCAGCGAGCGCGATGATGATCGAGATCACCGCAGCGAATATGGGATGGTCAATGAAGTAGCGACTGATCATAGACTAAAATGTGCGGCTGCTTTTTTGCTGAGTAGGCGTCCGATTTGGTCACCTTAACCTCACTGCCCTGCTGAACTTTATTTACTCCCTTAGAGATCACCCGATCACCTGCCTTCAACCCTTTCGTGATGATCCAATAATCTTCATACCAGTCGCCCGTCTCCACCGGCTGCACTAGCGCTTTGTCATCTTTTAAAAGATAGACGAAGAGACCATTTCTGCCCTGTAGAACAGCCGTTTTAGGCACAATGATCGCACTCGGACGATAGGCGCCAAGGATGCGGGCGCGCACAAACTGCCCAGGGCGCAGCCACCCTTTAGGATTGGCCATAATCGAGCGCACTAGCATCGTTCCTGTGCTCTGCTGCAGCGCCGGATCGGTAAAGTCGATCTTTCCCTTCGCCGGCAAAATCGAGCCATCCGGCATCACAATCTCAATTTGAAAACCTTTATCTTTGGGCATCACAAGCGTCCCTTTGAGCTGCTCTTGGCGCGCTTTTAAGATATCGCCTTCCGAGACGCTGAAGTTGACCCAGATCGGATCGATCACATAGATGTTTGTCAAAAGGCTGTTCGGTCCCGGCGATATCAGCGCCCCCTCTCGAAAGATGGCGCGGCTCGCTAAACCGGTCACAGGGCTTTTAATCTCTGTGTAGCTTAAATTGACCTCTGCCTTCCTCAAATTGGCCTGCGCTGTCACCACATCTGCTTCTGTAGAGAGCTGCTTTGAGATCGCATTATCCAGATCGCGTTGGCTCACCGCATTCTCCTCATAGAGAGGCACCATCCGATTTTTCTGCTGCAGCGCATTCCACGCCATCGCCTTTTGTCGATCGAGCTCCCCTTGCGCCTCCTCCACTTTGGCGATGAAGGAGCGCTGATCCAATACAAACATTAGGTCGCCTGCATGAACCAGTTCCCCCTCTTCGTAGCAGATCTTCTCTAAATAGCCCTCAACGCGCGCCCGAAGCTCCACAATGTGCGAACTCTCGGCCACCGCTACAAACTCGAAAACTGCCTCAATATCTTGTGGTTGTATCTCAAATGCTGTGACAGGAACAGAGAGCTCTTTTGGAGTGCTCTCCTTCTGACAAGAGACGAGACAGAAAATTAGTAAAAGAGTCCAGCGCATAAGAGACTGAGGTTTAGCAAATATTTTTTTATATCACAAGTGTTAAATAAGGAATGTTAACCATTTCTTAATCAGATATTTAAGATTCATCCCACTCAGATTTAAAATAGTATTTTGGTATAATAGAAGGCAGGAGGAGGGGTCAATGGGTGACATGAGAATTGATGGCGGCAGCGCCCCTATTTCGGGTGACAACCCCGACGAAGAGATTCAAGATGATCCAATTTCCGATCTTGATCAAGAAATCCAGGAAGCGGTAGCTAAGGCGAGAGAACATCACGATGCTAAATCTGCAGAATTCAGTGCGAAAATCAAGATCAAACAGTCGATTGGAATGGAAGGGATCAAAGAGCAGATCTTCGGGCATAAACCTCTCTTGGGAAACCATAAATTGGGTACGATTTTGGAGGCAAGGGAGGCAATCTTATCAAAATTTGGCGACAAGGCAACGAATAAAAAGGCATTAAATAAACTAGAAGCCTTTGAACAAAAACTTCGCCAAAAAGGTCAGATAAAAGAGGCGAATAATGTTAGGTATGCTCGGCAAGAACTAGAACATCCTGACGAGCTACAATTCTCTCAATTAGATAGTGTGGAAAATGCAACTAAAGAGCTTACAAGGCTAATCGAAACACTTCCAGAAGATATCACCCCATACAATTTTTTGACTGATGTAGAAGAACAGACAACCACCTTTTTACAAAATTTAGGATACGATGCTGAAGCTGGTAATCTCAAGGCTGGTTTACAAAAACTGAAGCCGAAGTTTGAAAATATTTTAAGCAAATCAGAACAGAAAGTTGCCAAGAAACAGAAGAATAGAAGTGAAGAAGCTCTTAAGGGAAGGATAAAAACGGGAACCGAGGGAAAGGATGCTCTACCTCGTCAGCCACAGATAAAGCAGACAGGCAAACCTGTTGTGGAAAAGCCGCCAGATCGCCTTGAATTACTCCATAAATTACGAACAACCTTCCTAAATTACGCAAATAGCGACAATTCTCCCTCACCAAAAGAGGCTCTTTCCAATTTAAAACGTGATCTAAGATTACTGGCAAAAAGAGGCAGCTCAAAAAGCGCCAAAATGCAGCAAGAGATTATCAAGCAGATCGAGGCAGATCTTAAAAATCAAGATTTAACCCACCGGCAGATTGTTGAACAAATCAACATTCAGATTCACCATGAATAATTTGAAGAAGATGCCAAATAGGTCGAATCAACCATTACACTCTAGGCAAAAGCCGTTCAACGTGATTGAGTGGCCCATAAGATTAAAGCCTTCGGGGATCATATCTGCGAGTCCTTTAGGGCATTTATTGAGGACATAAATTTCACTACATCCATCACACAAAAAATAGTGATGATGCCCCTTATTGGAAATTTCATAACAAGATTTCTCTCCTGGAAGCTCTATCAAAGAGATCTTCTCCTCTTCAACCAGCGCTCTTATCGTTCTATAGACTGTCGAGAGATTGATTTTAGGCGCCTCCTCGGCAGCTTTTGACAAAATCTCTTCCACATAAAGAGGTCTTTTTGAATCTGAGAGGCTCTTCAAAATTGCCATCCTCTGCTTGGTCATGCGCTTCATATGAAACCCTTATCATTTTCTTATTGCAAATGATTTTGCATTTGCATTATGGTAACACTGTTTCTTAAATTTTTCAAGGAGATAGCAGATGAAGCGTAGTCTAATGATTTTTCTTTTGGCAGGTATTGCCTTCACAACTTTAACTAGCACTGAGACTTTTTCTGCAAAGAAAGGGATTGATGTCAGCACAATTGTCGCTTGCGGATGCTGCGGCGGCAACGACGACTAGATCAACTGATATGGAGCCGCTGAATCTCTCAGCTACCCCCTTGAACTGACAAAAAGTGGTACCACTTTTTGTAAGATAATGACATTTTCTCCAATGATAAAATGTTATTTTCGATCAAAATAGGGTTGTGAAGTGAAGCTTTTAATTGATGATCTTTCCAGACCAGAGCATCTCTAAAAAATCTCTCCACGGAAGAATATCAATCTCTTGATCTCCCTCCCCTTTGATCTTTCTCTTTCTAGGAGATCTGCTAACAACAAGCGCTTTTTTGGGTCGATAGTCGTTTTGAAAAGCAACAAGCCCTCTAAGGTCACTTTTTCTTACCTGTTCACTAATTTTGATCTCAATAGCCACCTCTGCATCACCTAAGATAAGGTCAACCTCCAACCCAGCCCTTGTTCGCCAAAAGTGAATAGGAAAATCTAAACCTTTTAACCCTCGGTAAGCCATAATCTCCATCAAGATATAATGTTCAAAGGCACTGCCAGCTTCACTACCTTTGAGCTCTTGTATTGTTCTTTTTGTCAGTTGATTCACCACACCCACATCAAAAAAATAGAATTTTGGTGTAGCAACTAGATCCTCTCTTTTGATCCTATTTTTGTAAGGGTAGAGAAAATACCCTAACATTGTATCGTGGAGAATTTGGTAATACTCTTTCACAGTCTTTGAATCGATCCCGCAATCTCTCGAAATGTTGGAAAGATTGAGCGTCTCACCATTAGAAAAACTAGCGACATCAAGAAATTCTGCAAAAGCCCTTAAATTACGAGTTAATCCCTCCTCTTTGATCTCCTCTTTAAGATAATCATTAATATAAGCTTTAGCGCTCCTTTTCCAATGTGCTGCTGAGGAGCTATAATGAGAGGGAATCAAACCAAAATTCAGTGCGCGAAGAAGATCAAAATCTGGAATCTCTGGATAGACAAGAGGAAAAAACTCATATCTCCATGCGCGCCCACCGAGGAGATTGATCCCTTCTCGTCTGAGCTTTCGTGCACTCGATCCGCAAAGGATAAATGAGGCGTTCACCTTTTCAATCAAAAGATGAACCTCATCTAACAAGAGAGGGATTTTTTGCACTTCATCAATGATAATAGGTTTCAAGAGCTGCTTTTTGTCTAAAGCAAGGATTTCTTCTCTTAAAAGATGTGGCTGTTTGAGAAATCGAAAATAGAGATCTGTCTCCAGAAGATCGTAATAGACTGAGTCAGGAAAATGTTTTCTCAAGTAATGGGATTTCCCTGTTTTTCTCGCCCCCCATAAAAATGCAGACTGCCCCTTTGGAAGGTTCATTTTTAAGATGCGCTTAAACTCTTTTTCATGCCTTTGCAAGAGAGACTCATTTTTTAATTTCATAACTTACTCCTGATTTTACATAAAAATCGGGAATATATTCCAGATTTTCATAGTAATTTCGGAATTCATTCCAGATTTTCATAAACGAAAACGGTTAACCATATAATTATAAATGAGTTACATGTTTGTTAATTTTTGAAGTTTTCTCGGAGGGCAATCATCGCATTTTGAAGTTCTTTGGTGAGCTGCTCTTTTGCTTCCTTTTTGTCCAGGTGGGTAAAGGAGGCGGGATAGATGGCAGGACCGAAGGCGGCGCGCAGCTTTCCTGAGAACTTGGGTCGCTTTTTGCCTTTGCCCCAAACATCGTAGGCGCCATCGACATAACAGGGAATGATCGGTGCTTTCGATTGAAGGGAGAGCATTGCCGCCCCCTCTTTTAAGGGACACATATCGCCGTTAAGTGAGCGTCCCCCTTCAGGGAAGATAAGAACTTTTTCGCCGCGCTTGAGACAACGAAGCACAGTTTTGAAGGCGGAGACGTCGGCGTTGGAGGGCTTGACGGGGTGGGAGTTGAGTTTGCGAATAAACCAGCCAAAAAATTTATTACGAAAGAGACTATCGCGCGCTAAGAAATGGATCTTCTCAGGCGACGAGCAGGCGACAATTGGTGGGTCTAGGTATGAGATGTGGTTGGCGCAGATCAGGGCCGCCCCCTCAACGAAATGCTCTTGGCCCTTCACTTCAAGGCGATAAAAGAGCTTTAAAAACATCTTAGCGATAAAGAGAACTGTCGGATACATCAGCTGACCACCTTCTGATAAAGACTTAAGATCTGATCGACAACCTCC